>CAZZVG010000059.1:0-6846 GCA_964657295.1 Iningainema sp.
GATAAGAGCGCTAGTTTAACTAACGTCTGCAAGGCACGGTCGTAAATTGTAGGTACCTTGAGATATCTTGTGGAGCCGTCCTTTTTGGGGATTGGTATCATTCTCAATTGATTGTGATGCCAATTTAACAAACGAAGTGCGGAAAGTGGGTTAAATGTACAGCGCTTAGCCTTGCAAAGAGTATAAGCGGTGGTAAATTCCTTGATAACGCAAGAGTTCATCGTGCTTACCAATTTCTACAATTCTACCTTTATTCAGAACCGCAATTTTATCTGCTTCCCGTATAGTACTCAAACGGTGGGCAATGATAATTATAGTGCGGCTTCCAAAAATTGAGCGCATTGCTAGCTGAATAGAACGCTCTGACTCATAGTCTAAACTGGAAGTCGCTTCGTCAAAAATCAGCACGTCAGGTTCCACAAGCAAAGCCCTAGCAATTCCTAGACGTTGTCTTTGTCCACCAGATAACCTCACACCCCTCTCACCTACTACTGTGGAATAGCCTTGAGGTAGATCCTCCACAACTTCATCCAATCGGGAGATTCTACAAGCTTCTTTAACCTGATTAAAGCTAGCATAGGAGTTGCCGTATGTAAGGTTCTCTAACAAGGTTCCGTTAAAAACGTCAACTTCTTGGTGAACTATAGCCAACCTTTGTCTATAGCTGCCTAAGTCAAGGCTACAAATATCTTGACCATCAATAAAAATTTGTCCTTGTTGAGGTTCAAAGTACCGCAAAAGCAGCTTAATTAAAGTAGATTTACCAGAACCAGAATAACCTACTAACGCTAATGTCTGACATGGCTCAATTAGGAGATTCACATCATGCAAAATAGGAGATTCTGGTTGATAGCCAAAATAGATATGTGAAAACTCTATTTTCCCTGTAAATTGATAGAGATTGTTTGAAGTGTTTTGTTCTTCTAAAATTTTAAGTGCATCAACTCCTGTTGGAAGTTTGAGGAACTCTTGAAACTCCACCATTGAAGGATAACGACGGGCAAAAACCTCTGCTAAGACTGTAAAAGGCTCCAATTCTGCATAAGCCATGCTAGAAATCGTTAAAGTCATAATAAAATGACCTAAAGAAATTTGACCTTTTATTGTCTCGGCTAAAGTCCAACCTAACACTATAAACATACAAAACTGAACGACAGTCCTTTGCCAAGTATTAAGCTTCACATAACCTTTGTGAATACGATATTCCCTCACCATTAATTCACGGTTCAAGCGTCGTTTCTGTTTCTTTAGTTCCTTGGCTTCAGTTGCAAATGCCTTGACTGTTTTGATATTAGTAATAATTTCAGAAGTCCTGCTTTCCGTATCCTCCATATATTTATTTATAGAGTTATCAAGCAAAATTAACTCCTGTATCTTTCGTATAGTAAGACCCAGGATAGTAATAAAGGAAATTAGATAAACAATTGCAATTCGCCAATCAACAAACCAGATAAATAGAAAAATTGCTAATAAGCGGAAGAATTTAGGAATTAAATGCCCAGCAACTTCTGGATAAGAAAACATGTGGTTAGTAACACCTCTTGCAACTCTTCCTGCAATTCGTCCAGGATTATTTTGATCGTAGAATTCTATGGGTAAAGTAAGAATTTTCTCGATAGCTTTTTGAGTCTGATCGCGACCAGATTTTAAGGCTATATCCCAGTGAAACCAACTCGTTAACCAAGGCTGTGTTGGTGATCTCAATACGGTAACGATAAAAACTAAAGCTAGCAATAAACCTAATTCAAAACTTTGATTGACTGAGTTACCAATCAGTCTTGAAATTGTGTTGATAACTCCTTGAAGTACTGTGTCTACTGGTTGATGAGACACAACATTTAAAATCTGCCCAATTGCATAAGGGACAAATAAATCAATAATCTCATAAATACTAGCTGCTGCAATACTGAAAATACTTAGTAACCAGTAAGGACGGAAATAGTTGAGAAGATCTCGAAAATTTGCCATGATAGACACTGTCCTATAAACACAGGCTCAGAACTCTTCTTATATGAGAATGAAACGTTAAGGGGGTAGGACATTATTAGAGGATGTTTTAAAAGTCTTGAAAGGTCAAATTACTGGGGTATGCTTTACTCATGATGTTGCTCTCTTGGTGCTATCTACTATCTATTCACAGCTTATACTAAGAGAGCTTTCTTACTACCTTTCCGTCTGATATTGATGTTTCTTTCGGTTATGCAATTTAAACCGATATTGGGTTCAAAACTGTCCATTGCGCTTCTTGGTAGAAGTAATTATAAAATATCTGCTTTAATAAATCATTCTCAAACTACCTTGCTCGGACTTGTGGTGGTGTTTCTAGTATTTATTTACCGAAGATTATCGCTTGATATCGGATATTTAAAGCGGGAATAGAGGTTGGTTTTCAGTAAGGAGTCTTAAAGTTTTTTTCCCGCCTTAAGTTGATACCCATATGCCTTGATGGACAGGAGAAAAACCCCTTTTCTACGCCTATACCCTACCAACCATACTCAGTACCCACCTTATCCCTTTGCCTTCTTCCCTGAGACTTATAGCTCATTTACAACATCGGCTAGTATAGTTATTAAGAAATCTACTTCTTCTTGAGTGATTGTGAGTGGTGGAGTGAGTTTAATAGTGCAATCCTCAAACCCACCACAGTAAAAAATTAAACCTTTTGTCATTGCTTTTGCGGTAAAAGCCTTTGCCAATTTGGGTGATGGTAAACCTTGGGAATCCACACAGTCAAATCCAATCATTAGTCCTTCGCCGCGTGGAACTGATATTAACCGACTATTGGTTGATAATTCCTTCAAGGATTCTGCAATCTGACTTCCTGTTCTCCTAGCTTGTTGCCAAAGCCTAGTTTCTAGCATGATATCTAGCACCACGCTACCTACAGCACAAGCTAGAGGTTGACCTGAGAATGTCGAGGTTTGTATGCCTGATGGTAAAGTATTAATTACACTAGGATTCCCAATAGTTGCAGAAATAGGCAATCCATTTCCCAGAGCTTTACCAATAACCAGTAAGTCTGGTGTTATTCCATCACGGGAACCATAAAAGGGATCACCGCATCGACCAAAACCAGTGTATATCTCGTCAAAGATTGTTAAACATCCAGTAGATTTGGCGATCGCAATTACACCTTCCAGAAACTCCCTACCTGCGGATAAAACGCCTTCAGTTACTTGAATAGGTTCAAGAAGTATAGCAGCAGGTGGATGTCCTATATCAAATGCTTGCTGTATGGTTTCTTCTAGAGCCTGTAGACAAAATTTTGTGGAGTTATTCTGATTAAGCGAGTGCAAAATAGGATAGGGACAATGCCGTATGCCATTTTCAGGGAAAACAGAATATGCTTTTAGTTGCTCTCGCCAAGTAGCCATAAGCGCCCCCGTAGTCTTACCATGGTAAGAGCGTTCAAAGGCAATCACTAACTTTCTTTCAGTATAAGCACGAGCGACTTTTAGAGCAGCTTCTATTGCTTCTGCACCAGTAACTGTAAACAAAATTGCACATTGTTTGTATGGCGAGAAGCTTCCTAATTTCGTAACTAACTCGGCTCGGACGTCAGACTGGAGTTTGCAACCTGTGTGAATTAGTTTTTGGAGTTGAGTCATTGCGGCGTTAACGACTCGTGGATGTTGGTGTCCTAAATTGATAGCACCACTTCCACCTGTAGCATCAAAAAAAGCTTTTCCAGAGGTATCAAATAGCCAACAACCATTTCCACGGGTAAAGACAGGAGTCTTTAAAAGCATATGTGATGTGCCAGTGGAATTAGCCTCAATGGCGATACTTTCTAATTCTAAAGTGTTTTGCATCAACTCTTTATTCATCATTTTGTTAATACAGATTGGCTACGAGCAATAATTGTCTGCATCGCTTCTGAGAAACTTTGAGCTAGTTGCTCAACGATGGATTGTTGATAAACTTCGACACTGAAAGTCCAATCAAAATGTAGTCTCCCTCCCACAATAGCTCCAGTAACTTCCAGTGGGTGACTTGGTTTTCCGCGCACAATATTGACTGATTCCTGATCTATCCCAAATAAAGAAGACGCTGGCAGGATATGATCGAATTCACCAAGATAATTGAAACTTACCTCGGCTTGAATAGCTGCCATTTTTTCTGCAACATCCACATTTCCGTGCATAAAGCGAAGCAAGCCATAACCAATACCTTGGTTAGGAATGCGCTGTAACTGCTCTTTCACTGAGAGCAATGCTTCGTCTAATGAGTTAGTTTGTCTGAGATTTATCAAAGCTGGAGTTATACTAGTAAACCAACCGACTGTACGGGATATATCGACATTTTCGATGATGGGTTCCCTTCCATGACCTTTAAGATCAACCCTAAGCAAGCGATCGCCTGTCCATTGTGAGATAGCCTCGACAAAGGCTGTTAATAATACCTCATTGATTCGAGTCCCGTAAACTTTAGGCACATCCTGGAGCAAGATCCGAGTTTCTTCAATGGTAAACAAAGTTGAAATATCACGAGTCAAGGTTAAAGCATTAGCATTTATAGAAGTGATTATTGGCAAACAATTTACTTGTGTTGAGGCGACTGCTTGCCAATAGTCTAGATCAGGCTGTATGGCTACTGACTTTGCATACTCTTGTAACTGCTCAGCCCACTGCTTTAAGGAAGTGGTTTTCGGAGCTAATTTAATTGTTTCACCACGACTCAGTTGTTCATAAGCCGTTTGCAAATCCTCTAGCAAAATTCGCCACGAAACTCCATCAATTAGTGCTTGATGAATGACTAGTAAGAACCGACTTGGCTGATGTCCACCAAGATTGAAAAAGGCAAATTTTAATAGTGGTTCGTTGATTAAATTTAAACTTGCTATTAAAGTATTTATTGCCTGATCTTGAGCCGATTTTTGTTCTATTTCTGATAGTTTTGATAAATCTACAATTTCTATAGAGACTGAAACTTTATCAGGCTGCGTAATAATCTGCTGCCATCCAGAATCCTGTTGAACGAATCGAATTCGTAGAGCATCATGATGCACAAGCAGTTGTTCTAAAGCTTTTTCTAAAAGAGCCAAATCTAAAACTTGATGCACTTCTAGTAAAATTCCTTGACTCCAACGATGAAAGTCAACGAAATTTTGTTCTAAAACCCAATGCTTAATAGGAGTCAGTTGAACTAAGCCTGTGACTGTTTCCTGAGCAGCCTGATGTATTGAGTTCGTATTTACTAATAATGCTAACTCAGCGATTGTTGGGTATTTACGTAACTGCCTAATCGTCATTGAAAATCCGGCTTCTCTGACCTTAGCGATTATTTGAAAGCCAAGAATAGAGTCTCCACCCAAATCCAAGAAATTATCATGAATACCTACCCGCTCTAAATTTAGAACTTCAGTCCAAATACGAGCCATTATTTTTTCGACAGGAGTGCGAGGAGCTACAAACTCGCTTTCTAATTCTGGCCTGATAATATCCGGTGCTGGTAATGCTTTGCGATCTATCTTATGATTGGGCGTTAAAGGTAAAGCTTTCAGCAGCATAAAGTGAGAGGGTATGAAATAATCAGGCAGTTTTTCTTGAAGAAAACTACGAAGTTCACTGATTGTAGGAACTTGATTCTGGTTTGGAACTACATAAGCTATTAGACGCTTATCGTCAGCTATATCCTCTCGAACGGTAACTACAGCTTCCTGCACATTTGGGTGTTGATTTAGAGTAGCCTCGATTTCTCCCAACTCAATGCGAAAACCCCGGATTTTAACTTGGAAGTCTTTTCTTCCAGCTATGGCAATACTACCATCCGACTGAATGTAACCTAGATCGCCCATCCGGTAAATTCTTTGATCTCCACCGTTGGGATCTAACTGAAATTTAGCCGCCGTAATCTCAGGTTGCTTCCAGTAACCCAGAGCAACGTGAGCGCTTTTAACTGCAATCTCGCCTATATCACCAGCATTAACTTGCTTACCCTCGTCATCAAGCAATAAAACCTCGGTATCATTGACTGCAAAACCAGCGGGAATTACGTTGTAAGTAATTTCTGTTTGCTTATTTATAAAATATTGGAGACATGTTGTCGATTCTGTAGAGCCGTAGGCGTTGACAACAATAGTATCGTCCGAGAAATGCTCTTTGTAAAGTTCAATATCTCTTTTGTTAATTAAATCTCCTCCTAAGATCAACAAACGTAGTTTTGATAAATTTTCTTCTCTAGTGATATTCCTGGCAAATGGACGATATAGGGGTAGTGTTGAGTGGTAAATTGTGATCTCATGATCGATTAACCATTGAGATAAGTTTTCAATACCTTCATTTTTAACGTCCAATGGATGGACAGATGCACCATTTAACAATGCACCAAATGTATCCTGAACTGCTGAATCCCAACCGTAAGAGGATAATAGTGTTAACCTATCATCTGGACAAATACACAAACTGTTAGTCCAAATTCTCATATGATGCAAAACATTACGATGGCTTTGCATCACTCCTTTAGGTTTTCCCGTTGAACCAGATGTGTAAAGAAGATAAGCAACTTCATTTGGTGAAACCGCTTGATTAAAGTCGTCTCTAACTTCATCGGATAAGATTATATCGTCAATATTAATAATCTGAAGGCTAGCTGGTGCTATATTTTTGACAAACTCCATGTTCAAATAATTAGTCAAAATGGCACCAGACTCGGAGTCTAAAAGCATATAAGACAGTCTTTCTTTAGGAAAAGACAAATCAAGTGGTATGTAAGTTATACCTAGTTTTAAGACTCCTAAAGTAGCAGCGATCATCGGGGCATCATGATCGAATAGTAATGCAATTCTTTGTTTATTTCCACAAAATATTAGAATTTTGTGGGCTATTCGGTTAGCTATTTGATTCA
>CAZZVG010000059.1:6856-12419 GCA_964657295.1 Iningainema sp.
TTTATATTTTTTTGTTTGAATAGCAAGCCTTTGTTTATTTTTACTAACTTGTTGTGAGAAGCGACTCGCAATTGATTGCTCAATTTCTTTTTTTGCAAATTCTATGAATGATTTTTTTCTAGTTAGATGCTGTTGTTTATTCATGAAAAGTCACCGAACTTTTGAGGTTTTATTAAACAGAATTCAGGAGTCAGGACGACAGGAGTCAGAATAAATGATGGTTTAAAACCGAGTAGATGTGGGTAGGTTGAGTTGAGGGACTAAACCCAATATTTTTAAGATTTTGTTGAGTTGAACGAAGTGAAAGGCAATCTACACTTTTTTGACTGCCACTCGCGGTCTACAATTAGAGGGAGATTCATACCCCCACTAATTGATTCTGACTCCTGAATTCTTCTTCAAGACTATTTCTCATAGTGCAAGGTAACACCAATCACACTGTCAGGGTTCTTAAAAAGTTCATAAGCAGTTAGTGCATCGTCAAATGCGATGCGATGAGTATGAATGGGGTCGAGGTATATCATCTGATCGTGAATCAATTGCGTACAGGTTTGAATGTTAGAAACTACAGAAGCTTCACCTTCTGGTGGCGGATAGTCTGAACGACCATGTACATAGTCTTCGTCTCGGTATCCCGATCCACATCGAGATGCATATCGAATGTCTACATTTCCCATACCAACGTTAAAGTTAATATGGGCATCAAAGCGACCAACACAAACCAGGCTTCCTCGTTTTTGACCATCTGGAGCTGCGGTAATTACTTTGATAGAGTCAGCAATGACAGATGTTGCTTCTCCCGTATTACATAGGAAAACTGTATTGACTCCTTTTTCATTGGTTGCAGACATAATTGAGTCAACTAAAGATTCTTTGGAAGTATTGAACACTTCCTGCGCACCTGCTATTTGTGCAGCTTTTAGGCGACCTTCCAAGGAATCTGCCACGTATACGCTAGATGTATAAATCCGGGTACATTGAGCTACGAGTTGCCCTACTAATCCTGCACCTATTACCAATACCTTTTCATTACCAGACAATTTGGCTCGATGGATTGCGTGTAATGCTGTTGCTGCAAGATTAGCAAATACTGCTCGCTCAAATGCTAATTCATCAGGAATGACAACACAAAGTCGATAAGGAACACAAATTCGTTCTGCATGGATTGCGTACCCCCAACCCATAGCGATCACGCGATCGCCAACGGAAAACCCCTTGACTTGCGCACCAATTTTTTCTACATATCCACTAGCACAGTAGCCCAGAAAATAACGAGTATTATTTTTCAGAGCTTCTTGGACATAGTGTAGTTCAGTTCCAGGGCTAATTAAGCTACAAGTAGTTGAAATCTCTATTTGTCCATCTTGTAACTGCGGTAATGGGACTGTCTTGAAACCAATTCTACCATCTTCCTGAGTAACAATTGCTTGCATGGGTTTCTCCCATAATTTACGATATTTGTGAAGTATCGATATTTACTCCCAGAGTACCCATGAACTCAGGAAACTCTGGGAAAGAAACTTTATAACATTCTCCTTGTAAAATTCTTGAATGACCAGGAAGCGAACTAGCAAGAGCTACAGCAGTCATAGCGATTCGGTGATCGCCAAAACTGGGTATCAACCCAGCCTGTAAAGTTTTTCCACCAGTGATATGTAGAGCATCTCCGACAATTCTAGCTTGTCCTCCAAAAGCACTCAGCATACTGCTAATTGAGACTAGGCGATTAGTTTCTTTAAATACCAATTCTTTAGCACCAAAAATAGAAGACTGACCTGGAATTTGCGTAGCCAGTGCTGCTACTAGAGGAATTTCGTCAATCATAGAATGGAAGCGAAAAGCATCATCAATTTGAAAAGGCTGAAGTCGATGAGGAACTTTACCAATGATGATCGCCCCAATTGGTTCGCCAAAAGCTTCACAGACATCTTTATAGTGAACTGGTATTCCACACTCTTTTAAAAGCTCAAAGAACCCTATTCTGGTAGGATTGAGGCAGATATTCTCCAGAACTAGCTCAGTTTTTCGCTTTTGAAATACATGGGTTGCGGCTAGGAATGCTGCAGCAGAAGGATCGCCAGGAACATAGTATTCTGGTAGTGCTTGCCCCACTCCACCAGAAACCTGTATTCCTTCGGGTATGTATTCGATATTAACACCAATGTAACGTAGTAATCTGTCTGTATGATCCCGTGAGCGTACTGGATGAAGAACCTTTACTTTCTGTCTAGCCCCAAAGGCTGCAAATAGAACAGCTGAATAGGCTTGAGCACTACCAACTTCCAACTTCACTTCCCCAGGGAGCAAACAGCCACCCCTGATAGCGACAGGAAGACAGCCAGAAGCTTCCAAATAGTCAAGTTCTACACCGAGTTCCCGTAACGGGTTCACTACCCAGTCCATAGGACGCGATCGCAAGGTTTGATCACCGTCTATAACAGCAGGTACTCCTAATCCAGCTAGTAATCCTAATAACAAACGAGCCGCAGCACTAGATCCGCCTAAATTGACCCAGACTTCTTCTTTCCTCCAGATATTATTTGTTGGAGGAGACACCATTGTCACCGCTCTATCCCGATCAATTTGAACTCCCAAATTTTGCAGCGCTGGAATTAGTAAACCGACAGCGCTACCCTGATTTAGATTATAAATCTTTGTTGGGTTTGGAGTTGCTGCACCTACAAGAAGTACACGATGTGAAATAGATTTATCACCAGGAATTCCTGACACTTTTAACGGTGTAGTTGGTATTTCTACATTTGATACGATTAAATCGCATACAGATTCATTAGCAATTAATTTAGATTTCTGAGTGGTTTCAATCATTTTTGCTTGGGCATTGGGATTAATTGATCATCAGGGACAACATCTATTATTTCTTGATATCCAGGAATAGGACTCTCAGGAATTAAACTTTTAAGACCTTCGTAATAACCACGACGATTTCGTTTCCGTTCGAGACCTAAATTAACACCAGCAATTGTAGTAGGCCAAATGTTTAAAGCATGATTTTCTCTACTCCACTCTAGTACCTTTGTTCCAGTTTCAGTACGGACAAAAATGCTTCCATGTTTAGTAAAGTGTGAACTTTCTTGCTGACTAGATTTAAAAATATTTGGGTCGCCGTCACACACACTGATATCAGCAAGTCCTGACATCCAGTCTCCGCAAGACAAACATCGATAAGTTTTATGGTCTTTAAAGTGTCGAACTGCTTCCCAAAGTGGGATTGATTCTTTGCTTCCGTCTTTAGTATGTACGACAAATTCTCCTGGATAGTTTCCTTCTCGATAACGAATTTCTTTGACGTCTTCTAGAGATATTCCCATTGCATCCGCAATCAGAGTTTCAGTTCCAGATGGAGATGTACTAGAAGAGCAGGCAATTTCAATAGTAAATAAGATTTGTTTTCGGGCAATTTCTCCCCATTGATTATCTATACGTTGTAGTTTACGAAGTGCTTGGATATGGCAAGCTATTCCCACAAGACCAATACGTAGAGAAGGGTTTTTCCGAAACAAGTCTTTCAAGACACTCAAATGTGGAAATAGTTGATAAGTAGATTGAGCAGCTTTAGGCAGTTCAGAAGGATCATAAAAAACTACTGGTGCAGCTCGCCAAGGTTTTTGCTCATCTCTACCTGCAACTACCACGCAGTCTAAATTTAGGCATCTCATTGCTGATGCTAATAAAGTTGTTACACTACCGCCGCTAGCTGAACTCTCAAATACAACCGGATCAGTTGCACATCCTCCATAAACAGAACTGTAAATTCCTAGCCATCGCTCTTCTGTATCTCGTACTCTACCAAAAAGTTGTTGTTCAGATTCAGGTACCCCTGTATCCAACCCAGGACAGACAGCTAAACAGTCGGTACAGGTACCACAAATTTCGTCTGTCTCTGTTGTAAGTTTTGGGTACAAATCATTCATCTGAATGACATCAGACGGACAAGCCAATTGACATGCACCACAAGAAGCACAAAGATTTGACGCTAGAATAGTTTCTTCTAAATTTTTAAACGGCATTCGCTAGCATACCTCCTTTGGAATGTAGGTAAACTGTTTACTTGCAGACTGCAAGTAAATCAAAGAATTTTGTTTTCATGAGTATCAATCTTTTCAAACTTTATACAAAACACTCGTTCCCCATGTGTTTGTTCCCATTGCCATTAACAATAAAAAATCTCCTGATTGTATAGCATGATGATTTGAAAAATCACATAAGTTGATCAAAATATCAGATGCAAGTGCATGAGCAAATCGGGGTATATTGTCTTGAAACACTCGTTCTATACCTACACCAAAAAAATTACAAATTGTTTGTGAGACTGATGAATTAATGTTTATTAATATAATTTTTTTAAAGTCTTTTGGACGCATCCTCATATCTTTCATTGTTTTATCTATAATCTTTTTAACTGCTTTGTCATAAGTTTTTAAATAATTTTTTATCTCCTTCATATCTTTAATTGTAAAAATATCAGGCATTGCTGTATCTATATGCTGAGTTGTATACACCACTTCAAACCCTTCTTCTCTCTCAGAAGTGAGGATACAGCTTGCAGCAGCATCACTAGATATTGATGCGTTTGGTGGGATTATCCTCGTCTCATCGTCAGAAATTGTATCAGACGATACAACCAAAACATTTCTCCATTCTCCTGTTTTAATGAAATTGGATGCTAAACGTATAGACGTTAGCATACTGCTACATTCAGAAAAAAAGACTCCAATCGGGTAGGCATTATTTAAATCAAGTTCATAAATTAAACGGCTAACTTCTTTAGTAGAGGAGAAGCTAGGCTTCCAAAAGCTACTGGTAGCATAAACTAATGCATCGATATTGCGACTGCGGATACTTGTCTTCTTTAATGTAACCTGGATACTCTCTTTAGCCATTTCTATTGGGGATAAGCTCGTTCTAGTGTAGTTTTGTAAACCAACTTCTAGTAAAGTCTCTAAAATTTCTTCTTCTGGGTTTATTTGTAATTCTTTTATTTCGGAAATAGGGTAAGAATCTCCTAAGTGATAACCTAATGCCGTCATATAAACTTTGATATTTGTTGACACGTTTCATCTCCTTAATATATAAATCTTGGAAAAAATCTGATTTCTGTATGTAAAAAATTACGGATCTTCGGAAGTTGTTATGCTAAACCAGGACTTACGCAACTGGCATAAAGCGCGGGCAAACACATCTGAACAAAACTTGCGCGGGAGTAGTATGGGGAATTTGCGCTTCAAGGCATTCTCACAGACAGGCGATCGCTATGGGCAATTTAAATTAGACCAAACACATATGAACGTCTGGACGTTTTAATTGCTGAATTAAATAATTAGAAAGCAAGTTGTGCTTGATTTGATAAATAGTAAGACTAGTTTGATAGGCTAAATTTTTTAATCTAAGCCAAACCTGCATCGCACAAGCAATATGGTTTCTCTGGAGGCGAGCTTTACGACATTGACAAGATTCGATGCCACGTAAGTCCTGAGCATTTCTGAAACCTTTAAGTAAGTCGGCGGGAAAATTCATAAGTATGTAACGAAAATTTAACTTGAAG
>CAZZVG010000060.1:0-2019 GCA_964657295.1 Iningainema sp.
GCCACAATGTCTTGACTGGCGCTTAAAAAAGTCACTATAAAAGCAGTTACCGCAATAACTTGCACCCCTTGAGATGGTCTTTGTGAAGCCATCAACGCGATCGTCAGCAGTAGTGCGACTTGTGTGATCACAAGCCAGCCACGACGACGACCTAAAAACGGTGGGACATATCGATCTACTAAAGGAGACCAGAGAAATTTTAAGGAGTACGGTAACTTTACCAGACTAAAAAGACCAATGGCACCCAGGCTAATTCCTTCTTTAGTCAACCAAGCTTGCAATGTCTGACCGGTCAGATACAACGGCAAACCGGATGAAAACCCTAGAAATAACAAAGCTATTGTCTTGCGACTACTAAAGATTTTTAGCAGCGATGAATTGTCTTGCACGGTTTTTTAACGTTCCTCCTCTAGTCCATTTCAGTTAAAGCGGTTCTTATACAGATAGTGCATAATCTACTGAATTTAAAGTTTTATCATAAGTAGCCAACAGAGCAATCAGCTAAAAGCTGAAAGTTGACACCGTGCTTTTGTCTGCTCACCCAAGTTGCTAGGAGCGACATATGTGGTAATTGGGGAAAGAAATAATTATCTTCCCATTTAACTAGTAACTTACGTTATTAGGGATTGAAATATCTTCCCACAGATGCTATGCAATTTCATGCCAAGACGCCAAATTGCGTAGATCAATTCAGCTTTTTTCGCTTCCCTTGGTGAATAGGGGCAGTGAGTTAAGTTTTGTTAACTTGATAAATCTGATGTCCTCTGATTTCCACCCCGTATTCAACGAGGCATTTTTTCCAACCCTTAAGAGTGCCAATGTCGCTTTTGTGCTTCAGTAGTCCTAATTCGTGTTCAAGTTGGGTAAGTTGAGCAAATTCTTCATAATGTGGGTAGCTAGGAGTGACAAATGTTTCTTTGCGATGCAAGATTGGTGGATTTGCTCTGGTTTCGTAGTCTCGGTGAGTGACACCTAAAGATTTTAAATCAATAGTTATACTTGCTTTTAATGCCGGATGGGGGTCAGCGTCGAATTCTGGGTAAAGTAGGTAGGATATTCGCGGTTCGTCAGTAGAGAACTTGATTAATGTTGCTCCATCCACACGCCCAATGGTACGGCTGGCACAACCTTCATAAATTCGCAGCAAGGGGTTGAGTTCGCATAGTGCGGAAACATGAACGTAAAGTGCGCTGCGGGTGTGTTTGCCAACTTTACTTTGAGAGCAAGCAGTTTGAACGACTTGAGGTTTGCCCAAACTAAAAAGCTTGGCATCCGCCACTTTACATGCTTCCTCGTAACTCCCGAAAAAGGCTTTGATATCGTAGCGCATTTCTGGTGCTAGCTTGTGCCATGCAGGACGTTGGTTGAAGTGGCTCAGAGCAAGATAAACTTGAATGTCAAGAGAACGGCGGTAGGCTATTGCATCCCATTCGGCTTCGTCAGTCGCTTGCAATACCACGCTGAAGGCACGGCGGTAGTTACTAAATTCGCTCAGGAGATCCTGTTCGTTCTCCCATTCACCTTTCACCGGAAGTCTTCCGCGTTTCGTAAAAAATAACATCAGTGGTTCTAGCTTCTCTTTGTAATCCTCAAACCGCTTAGTGGGGATGCGGACTCTGGGCGTAGAAGCTTTGGAAAAAAAGCGTAGAGCTTTATATGCCTCTTTTTCGGAGCTTGAACGAAAAACAAAATAAACACCTAGTGCCACTGGTACTGCATCGACATTTATGACTTCGTCAATGTATGTTTTCAGTTCTTCTTGTGCGTAATATTTCTGAAAGGTATTGCGACAAGTGACGATGCCATCGCCATACGCAATTTGAGTCTTGCTAGGGGCGTTGATCAGCACTTGGGCAGAGACAATTAAGACTCGGTGGGTGAGTTCCCAGGCTTGAATCAAACTCTGGCGGCGTTCCTCTTGGTCTTCAATTACGTTGAGGACATAGCCTAAGTTAACCACATCAGCAGGGATGCGTGGGTGATCGGGATGGTAATATGGGTCCCAACCCGTACTGGTAT
>CAZZVG010000060.1:2029-12337 GCA_964657295.1 Iningainema sp.
ACTGGTATAGCCTAAGTTTGCCACCTGGGCTACATCACCACCATGTCCGCAACCGTAGTCAAAAAACGTGGTATCTTGAGTTATAATTGCGTACTCTATTGCCAATCGCACGGGTCGAGATAAGTCAGTGCGAAAAATGGCAGCTCTATGGCGTTCTATTTCTACAGCTTCTGACATAAGTAATTGAAAGTTTTACAAATTTTCTCATAGAGCGCTGTACTTTCACCTATATTGGTAATGCTAAGTGCGCGTACAAATTTGTTAGGGTGACTAATATCATGTTCGGATAATCACTTAACAATTATGTTAATTGTTAATTGTTGATGGTTAATTGCAATCAACCATTAACCATCAACAATTAACCGAACATACAGATATGATAAGTATTTAGGTTAGAAACGCCATAGCTGAAGGCTCAGATTGAGAGTTGAATTAAATCCTCAATCTTCTTGATATTTGGATCGCCAGCTAAATAACTAATACCGCGATGCAGGTGGAGGCGAAATTGTATCGCTAGAGTTTCTTTGTCAGTACTGTAGCCATCGTTGTAACAGCGTTGCTTGAGAGCAAGTAGTAAAATATCAGACATTTCACCGCCAAATACGCGCCACGTCATCTCAACGTTACTGTCAGTAGGTATTGGCACTGGCGATGGAGGTGTTGGTTCGGCTAGGGAACGACAAAACCCCCAACGACACAAGATATTCCATTGGTCAATTTTGGTATTACGTCTAAGTTTGAGAAGTTGGTCTTTGGCTGTTTGGGAGAGTTTGATACGATCTATAGGTGGTTCCATGTTTTTTAGTCAGAAAAGGCAATCTTGCATTCATGAGAGAGGGTGGCGACTAACTTTATTTTTCGTTACATACTTCGATTTATTTGTGCCTTTCTACTTAGTAGCGCAAAAATGAGGTTGAACTTACAAGTTATTTTGGTGCAATATGTAAAAGTACGTTTTCGTTCATTGCTAACTACTGACTGCTCATAGCTGAATGCTTGTGTCTTTTTTGCCTTGAGTGATTACTTATGACTTTATCACCTCAGTTATCCTCAAACCTTTCTTTAGAAGATTTTTTAGAATTACCCGAAACAAAACCAGCAAGCGAGTATATTAATGGTCAAATTTACCAGAAACTGATGCCGCAGGGGAAACATAGTAGAATTCAAACTCGTTTATCAACCGCTATTAATGAGGTGAGTGAACCGCAGCAAAAAGCTTTAGCATTAACCGAGTTACGCTGCACATTTGGGGGACGATCATTAGTTCCTGATATTGCAGTATTTGAGTGGTCACGTATTCCGACTGATGAAGATGGGGAGATTGCGAATAGGTTTAATAGCTTCCCTGACTGGACGATGGAAATCCTCTCTCCAGATCAATCTCCTAACCATATCATTAGTAAAATTATTTTCTGTATTAACCACGGAACAAAGCTAGGTTGGTTCATTGACTCCAATGATAAATCAGTGATGGTATTTCAACCCGATCAATTACCAGAAGTGAAATATAATAACGATAGATTACCTGTTCTTGATGTCTTGGCTGATTGGCAGGTACAAGTAGCAGATATATTTGGTTGGCTAAAAATTAAATAGGTTTCTCTGCTATCCACATGATAAAATCATGTGGATAGCAACTTAACTATCGGATTCCTTGTTCTGGCGCTCAAACCTTCGCTCAAAAACTCTTGTAATGAGAAAGCTATGCAAGTCCAACTCAAACAAATCATCGTTCCTCCAGGTCAACAACTCCTAATGACTGATATCAGTTGGCTAATGTATGAACAATTGCTAGAAGAGTTCGGCGAAAAAAGGGGTTCGCGGATTAATTACAGTGAGGGAGTCTTAGAAATCATGGTGCCCTTACCCGAACATGAAGATGATAAAGCGATAATTGCTGACTTTGTGAAGGTGCTTCTTGAAGAACTTGACATTGAATTTAGAAGCTTGGGATCAACAACTTTTAAAAGCAAAACCATGAAGCAAGGTTTAGAAGCAGACGACTGTTTCTATATCGAAAACGAAGTAGCAGTTAGGGGTAAAAAGCGTATTGATTTAACTTTAGACCCTCCGCCAGATTTAGCCCTAGAAATTGACATCACTTCCCGAACTCGGTTCGATAACTACGAAGTGTTAGGGGTTAGAGAACTATGGCGATTTAACGGAACGCAACTAGAAATTAATGTGCTGCGATCAGGTCAATATGTCCAGGTGAATGAAAGTCCTCATTTTCCTGGTTTCCCCTTGAGTGAGGTAATTCCACAGGATCTAGAACGCAGTAAAATAGAAGGGAGAAATAAAACAATGAAAGCATTTCGTACTTGGGTGAGGACAAGGATTACAGAAAGATAGGGAAACAATCTTTGTACTGTCAATATTGCCTAATCCTCGAGTTTATTATTTATATTTAATCCAATGATAATTAGAAAATTAACAAAAGATGATGCAGAAGATTATAGTCATATCAGATTAGAAGCTTTATATAACAATCCAGATTCATTTGGCACAATATATCATGAAGAAGCAATTAAGACGATAGATGAATTTAGGGATAGAATACCAGTAGATAACAATAATTTTATTTTGGGCTGCTATGAGGATAAAGAGTTAATTGGAATAGTCGCATTTCATCAAGAAGAAAGAATAAAAGTAAGGCATAAAGCATATATTCGTAGTATGTATGTTCAACAAAAATATCGAGAAAAAGGTATAGGCAAATTACTATTGAATGAATTAATTGAAAGAGCAAAGGCTATTAAAGAGATAGAAATATTATTACTTGATGTTGTTACAAATAATAGAGCGGCAAAACAACTTTATTTATCATTTGGCTTTCAAATATATGGAATAGAGAAAATGGCGTATAAATTTAATAATCAATATTTTGATATGGAGTCTATGTCTTTACGGATTAAATAAGAAGATTCAGTAGATCACAAACTTTCATAAACCAACGTAATAATGAGGCTTTTAGGCATTGTCAATCAAGAGGAAACAGCTTTCGTTTGAGGGTGATCGCTTTGGGGTAACTAAAGCGATCACATTATTGTAGTCTATATAGAGTTTTATTGACCCTTATGCGCTTAAAAATGCGCGGCGCGTATTTCCGCGTTATAAAAGCACATAATGTGCGCCTCGGCGTTGACCTACTAATTTTAATCGCTTGGCATCAGCTAGTCTACGTAGTAGGCGACTTGCCTGATCTTCGCTAATACGGCATAGTTCAATTGCTTCAAGTCTTGTAATTTTGCCGTGAGTATTCACGTAACTTAGTACCATTTGCTCTTGCTGGATAGAATCAAAGCCAGCTTGTCGCACATAATCGGCTGACTGTCCCAATTCTCGATAAACTCGTGGACTTAAGGTATAAGTGCGTCCTTTTTTGACACCATGAGCTTCAACTAAGCCAGCCTCTACTAATCTTTCTAATACACTGCGAGCGATCGCTTCATCTCGTTGAATGGCTTGGGCTAAAATGTTAGTGTCTAAGCGTCTTTCTTGTCGCAATTGAGCCTTGGAGACGGCGACGCTGTAGCAGTCCATCGGAAGTAGCTACTAGGCGGGAAGATTTGGGTACTTCAATACGGGCGATGGTTTGATCTTTTTCTTGAAGTGCAGTGACGCGCACGCTGACTGGGGGGTTAGTACGGTTGGCAATCATGGCAGCTAAGGAGGATAAATTTTGATGTTGGGGATGCAAACCAGTTATCTGACCATCATCTTCAACACCAAGGTAAATTTCGCCACCGTCGGTATTGGTAAGGCACACCACTGTTTCAATTAATTCTCGGTCAGGTAGGCGCGTGCGATCGCTTTTAAACTCGACGGTGAGGGATTCTTGTGTTGGAATAGTGCGTGTCATTCTGCCATTTCATAAGTTAGTTACATTCGCAAGACACAATTGAGAAAAACAATTTCTCATTCGTCTTTGCCTCGCGCCTACCTTCATGGTGACTTGAAAGACTTCTGACAATCTACAAACGCAAAGGTATGACAGCGAATGAATTTTACCAAAAATAACCTGGTTCGATATTTGTTTGGCGGGTGGATGAATCGTACTTTAGGAGGTATTCGCGGGCGATCGCTTCGTTTTGCCGTAATGTTTGTACTTCCTTTTCGCCAATTTCAGTGTCGGTAGAGAGCAGAATCACCTGATGACTGGCACTAGGGAAATAACGTTCAACTAAGTTGCTGCGGTGGGAGGAATCTAAACGTCCCAATGGAGTATCAATTGCCACTGGTAAGCGGTATCCGGAAACACGGGCTAATCCCCAGAGGAAGGCGATTGCTAAGAGTTGTTTCTCGCCTGCAGAAAGGCGATGTTTTGCAACGGGTAGAGATTGTAAGTCATACAAGGAGAGGCTAAAATTATGAGTGTCTATTGCTACACGATGCACTAAATCAGACTTGTGCAAAAGATAGCGAAAGCACTCTGTGACTTCCACTTCTAACTTATTAAGTTTTTTCAGGGTAAGGCGTTTACGAAAAAGTTTGAGTGTTTCTTGGACTTTGGCAGATGCAGTAATTAAGTGTTTTTTGCTTTTGCGATCAATATTTTGCTCGCCATATTGTTGTAAATCTTTTTTTGACTTTTCAATTGCTGCTGCTAATTCAATCACACGACGTTGGGCTGTTACATTTGCTGCTTTCGCTTCAGCTACTTGATTTTGTGCTTGTCTGAGTGTATTCTCTAGCTTTTGATATGCTTCTGGTGAGGCGGCGGTCTGCAATTTTCTTTCTACTGTATCAATTTCTTCTTGCTTGTTCTTTAAAAGTTCGATTTGCTTTTGGACGGCTATTCTTGCTGTTTCTAAAGAATAACTATTAATCTGATTCAGTAAATTGAGGTTTTCTGCATCTGCTAATAACCATATTTCTTCTTTTTCTATTTCAATTGCTCTATTTTCTTCATGAATTAAAAATTTTATTTTATCTAATTGTTCCTCTAAAATACCCAGTTGTGTAATCTTATCAACTAAGCGTTTATCTCGTTCTTGCAATATATCTAGTGCTAGTTTCGCCTGTTGATGGTAAATTTCTTTTTCTGCTGTGCTTTGTATTTGAGAAAGTAAAGGTTGAATCAAGGCTAGTGGTAAAACATCAGCCGCTAACTCGCACATGTAGGAGCGAACTGACTCTATTTCCGCAGTTTTTTGCGTTTTCTGCTTTTCTAGCTGACTGCGATCGCCTGCAATTTTCCCACCTTCGGAAATGAATTTATCTAAGGCTTCTGACGATTGAGACTCGGCTTCTTTTAGCTTTTCTTCTAGAGCCGCAACCACTTTTATTTCAACATTGTGTTGCTCTTGATCATGTCGTAACTTCTGTTCAATTTCCTCAAGATTTGCTAAGTCTTTTGTATCAGCAAGCTCCTTGCGTTTGCGGTTCACTAAAATTTCTAGATCATCTGCCAAACGTTCTGCCAATTCTAGCCCCAAAAGCCCGCTAATAGCTTCCACAACCATCTGTGGAGGTATTTCCTGTTCTGCTAATTCCTTTACTTGTTCGCCATCAAAGAGAAATAAGTTAGAAATATCCAAGGGTAGTATATTTTCAATATATTCATCCCAAATACTAACTAATGAATCAATACCCCATGTTTTATCTTCTTCACTAAAAATACCTAAACTGTCTTTACCGTCTTTTGGGTTTTTTGACCAGGTTCTTACTATTCTATATTTGACTGGTTGAGCGTTTTCAATATGTTCAAAAGCTAATTCAATTTGAGTTTTTTCAAATGGTTGAGCCTGACTGTTTACACATTGTTTCAGAAAATTATCATAACTCAAATTACCACGGGTAGAACATTGGGCGCGATGTCCGTAAAGTGCAAGGCGAATCGCATCCATTAATGTTGTTTTTCCTCCTCCATTCATCCCACCTAGTAGGATAATGGGGCGATCGCCGTTCTCTCGTGGATCAAGATTGATGACTTGACGACCACTGTAAGGACCAAAGTTTTGCAGTACGAGTTCAAGAAATATCACAGTAAGTAAGTCAGTACAAATAAACTTAATTAGTTGGGCTTTTCATTTGCTATAAATCATTTTCCCTTCGCAAAAAAAAATGAATTATATTTATTTCCAATCACCAACTTGGGATCTTATCTTTAGGTAAAGGTGTAAAATCAGAAAATTTACATGTCTATTGTTTGAATTTAATATTTTTCCAAGTTGACTGTTGATCAGTGGATTCAACAGATAAGTTATCTGGATGTTCCACAGTCAGCTGCTCGGCGGCAACATCTCCTAAAGTTAACTGCTTGACCTTTTCTACATCAATTTTATCAACAGCTTCTTTTATATCCCTTTTCAAGTGAGCATTTTTAATTGCTTCCTCTCGAGAACGGGAACTGGTCTCAAAACATTTTTCTAACGCATCGTATATTCCCCGGCGCGACTTTTTATGATATTGATATTCGGTGTTCAAGAGTTTTGCCATGAGTTCTAAGTGCATGACATCATCATCACATATTTCTTCTAGAACAACCCATTCATCGCTACCAAGTAAGCTTTTTCCAGCATCAGGACGCGGGTCAATAAAAAGTTCGCCTGTCACTTCTTGGTGAATCCGGGGTAAAATATCATCAAATTCGTGTTTTTCTTCTAACCAAATACGGCGAATTTCACTTAATTCTTCTGTAGTAATCAGGGTTATATCTTGCATATTTTCTGGAGAAGTCTGACGAATTTGTGTTTGCGCTTCCAAGACTCGTTTTAACCAATACTCGCGCCAATATTTAATATAGGGACCTGGTATTGGTTCTACGGAGATTGCCCCATCGATATTACGCTCAAAGAGTTGGACATTTCCCCAGATACGTCGGAAGTCTCTTTTATCACGGTCATTTTCAATATCTAATTCATTACGAATATTCAGTAGTGGCTGCATCCATTCTTTTTCTTGGTCATTTTGGATCATCGCTTCCATTGATTTATCTTTACTCACCATTGTACAAACCCAGCAGCCAAACCGAGAATCGCCACAACTTGGAGTGGAGGTATCAACAACTAAAGGACATTCATTGTCTGCTGTCGCACCTCGGTACAGATGGAATAATTCTTTATTGCTTCGTCCCCAAGGATTTTCACACTGATTTAAGTAGATCCAAACATCATTGTTACTCCAGTCTTCAATGGGGCTGTAAATTAGAGAGTTGGGTAAATTGGCATTTGGACTGAGGCGATCGCGCACCCTACCAATTTGATATTTTTGCATAGTAGCAGCACGTTTAATGCTTTCGGCTTTGCGAGTCCCCAAAACAATAATTGTTTCGCCGTTTGCTCTCACCATCTCACGGATGAAGTGGTTAGCTGGATTGATTTTCAAGCGTTCAGTACACCAGCGAAACTGGTTACGCGGTGCTGGGTAGCCTTTGCCAATCAGGTTCACCCAAAATGTGTCTTGAACGACTGGTTGAAGCAAATGAGGTTCAATTGGTATTCCCTTATCCGTTGCTGCTGACTTCAGCGTTGAGATGGATTTACGAACCCAAGCAGAGACGACAGGGTTTTCTACTAGAGTGTCTGTTGTAATGACATGGATTGTTTTAGTTCGTTTTTCTGGAGCAAGAGTGGCGATGGCATTCCAGATCAGTTGCAATACAGTGCTGGAATCTTTACCCCAAGAGACTCCTATAATCCAGGGGATCGCGTCTAAGCAATATAAATCTTGGATTTCAGTAGTCAGAGCTTGAATGTCGTCCATCAAGTCTCCCACAGTACGGACTTGCTTAGTTTTATTCTCTGGCTGATGTGCTGTAGGCATTTCTCTCGTTCCTCTGAAAACACTGACTGCTATTCGCTATGTCCATCAATACTGCGAAGGCAACCCTAGTATTGTAAACGTATAGTTTTTAAAAACTTATGTCTATAAACTAAGTTTATAGAAATGTTTATGATATAACGTTAAAGTTTTAACTCGTCATATGACTAAAAGCGCATCTAACCCGAAGACTTCTCTGAAGAGCGAATACCTTTCAACAGAAAACAGCGATCGACAGGCACTCGCTTTACTACTTGATAAATTCCTTGAGAAAAAGGATCGGATTCTTGTTCAGAAAACAGAGATGGGTGGTATTGAAGCTTATGTAGGCTCCACCACTTTAGAGTGGTTTGCTTCACGGGTTCGCTTTGCATCTGCTTTACCTCTATTACAGCAGAAGTATAATCCAGAAACAGATAACGTGGAGATCGACGCGGAAAGTATTGATGAAATTCAGCAACGCCCCCTTGATTGGTCACGTCAACTACCTCTAGTACAGTATTTAGCAGCTCGGAGAAATCATAAATTTCCACCTGTTCTGGTAGTGATTAATCAGCCTTGGGTAGATAATCTTAAAGCTACTGAGTGGGACGGTGAGGGACGATCTACAAAATCTACTACTGATTTTACGCCATTGGATAAAGATGGTAAATTCGGTATGCTCGACCTATCTGAGGAGAATGCGACCATTTATGCCCTAGATGGTCAACACCGACTGATGGGGGTGCAGGGACTGATAGAATTGCTCAAAACTGGCAAAATTCAGCGGTACAAAAAGGATAAATCCCCGGATAACAGTTTCATTACAGTAGATGACTTAATTGAGCATTACCGAGTCGAGCCTGCTTACCTACAAAGCTTGCCAAAGGAAAAAATTGGTATTGAATTCATCTGTGCTGTCGCGCCTGGGGAAACCCGCCTTCAGGCAAGGAGACGGGTGCGATCAATGTTTGTTCATGTTAACTTAATGGCTGAACCCTTAACCAAAGGTCAGATAGCACAGCTTAATGAGGATGATGGATTTTCAATTGTCGCCAGAAAAATCGCCACTATCAATCCACTTTTAGAACAGCGCTCTGATCGTCAGCCTCGCGTTAATTGGAATAGTGCGACGGTGGCAGCCAAATCAACTGTTTTGACAACGCTACAAGCTCTCAAGGAAATGTCTGAGAGATACTTGGGTCAAAAGTTTCCTCACTGGAAACCTTTGGAAAAAGGTCTAATTCCCATGCGCCCAGAACATGAAGAATTAGAAGAAGGTATTCAGGAATTTCACAAGCTCTTCGATTATTTGGCAACCTTATCAAGTTATAAAATTTTGGATTACGAGGATACCCCTATATTGCGACGGTTCAGTTTTGAGAAGGATGGCGGTGAAGGAAATATACTTTTCCGTCCTGTTGGTCAAGTTGCATTAGCGCAAGCTATTGGTACCTTGGTATTTAGAAATGGTTTATCCCTGGAAAACATTTTTAAGAAGCTTCGTAAGTTTGATCGCGAAGGAGGTTTTAGAGGTATGGAATACCCAAAATCTATCTGGTATGGAGTTTTGTACGATCCAAACAAAAAGCGCGTGCAGGTTGCTGGACGCGATTTGGCAACGAGGTTATTAATCTACATTTTAGGAGGTATTCAAGAGAATGTCGAACGTGCCAAACTCCGCAAGGATTTAGCTACAGCCAGAACTGTCGAAAATAAAACAATCGGTTTTGATGGTAACTTCGTTGAACCTCAGCAAGTAGGACTTCCACCGATTCTGTAATTACTAATTTTGACAAATATTAAAATGTATTCCTTTGTATATCTAAGCTAGGGAACATTTCTTATATATAGCAGTCCAAGTCTTAGATCCCCGACTTCGCAGAAGTTGTCGGGGATCTCGTTTTTCATGAATGATTTAGGACTGCTATAGGAAACTAAATTTATTTGTTGACTTCTTACCTTGTGGTTTTCACTGAGTACATTTAAGAAAAATGTATCATATTATATTTGGTAGCATCGACCAAATTCTATGAGTATTTGTATGGCACAAATAAATGAGGATAGTAATCGTAGTGTTCCATCTGAGATGGAAGCTCATTTTAGGAGCTTGATTGAGCCGATCTTCTCACAGTATTACCGAGAACGATGCTATCCTGGGCTTATTTTTACGCAGGGAAGGCGGATTATGCTACAAATCAACGTCCCTGCTAGAGATTTGCCTGCTCTTCTTCAAGCTAAACCATCTATTAAAAACGATCCTGAGACTGGAAAAAATCGTCCAGAAGTCGAAGGTCATGCGAGTGAAATTAAAGAATATATTAAGGAGCGCGTCGAAAAAGAAAAACCTTGGATTCTAGGTACATTGACTGCAAATGTAGCTCCAGACAAAGTTAATATCATCGAATTGGGTAGGGGTATTTGTATAGTCGTTATTAATCGTGAAGTTAAATTAGATATTACTGATGGACAACACCGCAAACGTGCTATTCATGAATTGATAGAAGGTAGTTACAGTCAGGTAGTTGCTAAGGATGATTTTCCAATTACTTTGGTTTTAGAAGG
>CAZZVG010000061.1:0-1766 GCA_964657295.1 Iningainema sp.
GGGAGCACTAGTATTAAGGCTAGCACACATTGATAAAGGTATAAGGAAGATTCCTTACCTTAAGGAATCTTATGTTCGTAATTACTTTAGTTAAAGCTGCATTGTAACTCTTTATTCTCTCATACAGTAGTCTTCAAACTTGCTGGGTCAATTACATCAGCAAGTCGTACAGTATATTGATCCATCCCTTTGCGCGATCGCAACTGAGCTACCAAATCCTTTTCGCGCAGATTAACATTAGCTTGAGCGTGTCGCAGTTCTACTACACCTTTATTAGCGAGTTCTGCCATCACGCCCAAAGTATCCAATTCCGACCAACCGTAGGGACGACTCGCGAATTTCTTTACCAATGCCCGGATGGTGACTTGGCAGTGAAGACGGGCTTCTTCCATTAACCAAGCACGCATTTCACTGTGAGCAGCAGCGTTAGTAGGTTGTCCTGTGATATCCTGTTTTTGAGTGTCACAAATCAGAGCATTGCTCACCTGGTCTTCGTTTTCAAACCCACTTGTCACGTAACCAAGTTTTTGGTAAACATTGTCTACCAAATAAGTCAGCCCCTCAGTCAGCACATTTTTAGCGTCTCGGTTGCGAATTTCTAGCTTACTACCATAGGCAAATACATCAGCAAGAGTAATCAGATCCTCTAAAATAACTTTCAACTCCTGACGACGCTTGCTATTTTCGTCTCCCCGTGCAATTAAAATTCTCTGGATACTAGGACTGAGGTTGCTGCTATTTTTCAGCCGTAAATACTCATCTGTTTTGACAAGGCTGTTGAGGTCGTCTACCAGGCGTTGGTTATCAGGCAATCTTACTAAGATTTCATAACCAGAACCCGTAGTTCCAATGCAGAAAGCATCATCCTGCATGGCAGCATAAGTTTCGGCGTATGGGGTAACAATATGTAGGGTCAGGTCGTTAGTTTGCTGCCCAAAAGTTTGTTCATCCAGCTTGCGATTAAATGGATACCTATGACGCTGGTTGTATCGTAGTTCCTTGTCAGTAAAAATTGAATCCCAGACAAGCTGTTGCAGTTCTTTGAGAACTTTTGCCGAATCAACGTGAGTATTTTTAATTTCTCTGCCAATGTCCTGTTCCTCATGGGTGAGGAAAATATATTCATCAGCATTGCGTTGGATAAGAGTTTGACGTTCCAAGCGCCCTAATGCCGCTTCTACCTGCTGCCGTAACGCCAGCTTATCCTGGTCAATATTGCTTAGTAAGGGTAGTTAAGTTATCCAAGTTTGCCCGCATTTCCTTAAGGTACTTGACCATAAACAGGGTTTTTAACAGATCAATATCAAAAGGCTGTAGTTGCGGGTTTTGCTCTGCCTGAATAATTACCTGGCTGATGATACCGTCCAAAAAGCCTTCCACTGCCATGTAAAAAGTGTGGAACGGAACTAGAACATCAAGGGGTTGTTCTGCTACTGCTTGAGCAGCCACCTGAAACGCATCTAGTAGCGATCGCTCTCCTGATGCTAGATGCTTGCCCGCAGAACCCATGATGCGAATTTGAGTAAAAACCTTCTGTAACAGGTTGAACTGGTAAGGGACAAAGGGGTAAGCAGCAATAAAATCTTGGGCATTGCTATATCCCGGCATATCAGCGCTGTCTTGAGTAAAGGCAATTTGGTTTTTCAAGATAGCAATCTTCTGGTTATATAAAGCTTCCAACCCAGTCCTTGCAGCGTCAGTTTTGCCCAGCAGTCGCAACTTAATGACTTCATCAGTATTGGCAGAAGACAGATTTAGTGGGCGAT
>CAZZVG010000061.1:1776-12336 GCA_964657295.1 Iningainema sp.
TAAAAACGACCGATAATTTTGGAAAAGTCCTCACCTTTAATCTTATTTTTGGTAATCTCATCCATTGCCTCTTGGGATGTTACTACTACCCAAGCTTGTCCCTGACAGTGAGTACCCAAATCTTCGACAACAGTCTGGAGGTTCAGCATCAGTTTGCTGTCTTCACCAATATACTGTCCTACTTCATCCACCATAAAAACCAAGTGATGCTTAGGCCCTTTGCTGTCGAGATACTGCTTTACCATGCCAGCCAACTTCTCTGGGCTTAAGGTATAGTTCTGCTCGCCGAAATCCAGCAATCGGTTAGCTGCCTCTGGACTCATACCCGTGCTGTTTTGTAATGCAAGGGTGATCGGATCTTGATAAAAAACCCAAGCATCCCGGTTTTCCTTCCATGCCATCCCAGTTTCTACCAAGAAAGCTTGTTGAAAAGCTTCATACTTGCCTTGGCGATCCAGTTGACGTTCAAACTCAGCAATAGCTGGAACTGTCCCAAAATAGCCCAAATGCTCATCAAAGACTTTTTGAAAGACTTTGGTAATGCTCTCTTTATAGTTTTTATTATTAGCGTCAGCTTTGGAGTCGATGTTAAACAGAATCACATCACAAGAACTGCGTGCCGCCTGCTCTATCTTGGCAAGCAACATCGGATCAGGTATGCGCTTTTCATCAAAGTAATCCAAGGCACGGCTATTTCCCAATTGGCGGTTAGCCAATAAGTAGGAAAGAATCTTTAAAAAGTGGGACTTCCCTGAGCCAAAGAACCCTGAAATCCATACCGCCATTTTGTCAGTAGGATTACCCAAAGCACTGGTGTAGCGTTCAAAAAAAGCACGAAAGTGTTTATCCAGTTCATGGGTAACAACGTACTCTTCCAATTCCTGACGGATATTCTCGCTGTCCTGCTGTCCAACTTTAATTACGCCATTGATGTTGCGGTGAATGTCTTTGTGGAAGAGTTCGGCGATATTCATAGGTGATGCTCTTGGTGGGGAATAAGAGGAAAAGCCCGGTAGTAGTTGTCATCTTTAAATGTGTCGAACAAGCGTAGTTCATGCCCATCGTAAGAACCGGGAAAGAACATAACTAGAGGGATTTTGTCCAGCACTGGATGTAAGTTGTTCAAAATACTGTGCGATCGTAAAAGGGGCCAGCTAGCACCAACTCCAGTAATAATCACAAGCTTTTCACTACCCGTAAGTTTTTTCTGGATGTACGTAATAACCTGGTCAGATCTCACAAGGGGGGCAATGGTTTTCGCCAGAACAGTGTTTCCTTTAGCCGCTTCTAACTCAAAAGCCCTTTTTAGTACCCGCCGTTCTTCCAAAATATCGAGCATAGTCCTATAAAGGTCGATTTCCAGCAAAATAATTTCACTGGGCGGACTCATTAATTGCAACTTCAGGTGCTTAACGTATTGCTCTACCAGTGGTTCATATTCAGCGTCATAATCAAAAATATAAAAGCCAATTTCGTTACCGATGCCACGGTTACTCAGTAGACGTGCATCTTGCAGCTTTGGTAGTAGTGCATCAAGGCGCTGATTGATAGTCAATGAAGGCATTATTTACGCATTAACCCGTAGCTAAAGCTGCTGCTTTAAAGTGCTTATTTATATACATATTAAAATTATACTCAAGATGTTTTATATAGTACAATAAATAAATTACTACAGTAATAGCAGTGAATATACGTATGCATCAAGCTATTATCAGAATATTCTTAGCCACAGCCTTGAACTGCTGGCGAGACGGCGCGTGACTGCTTAGGGGATGGGTGCTCACTCTACTCAAGCTAAGTCCCTAAACAATTTGAGTCCCACAGTGTTATTGGATTGCCAAGGGCGTTTATTAGTGCTGGTGTGCCAAGCATTGTTGTCTCCTTGTGGCGAGTAGGAGATGAATCTACGGCGTTTTTTATGCCAGAGTTTTATCGTCAATTACAACACAACCGTGATCTAGCACATGCATTCTGAGAGGCGATGTTAGCAACGATGAAGAAGTATCCTAATCCTAGTGATTGGGCCACATTCATTTTTATTGGTGAAGCTGACTAATCATTATAGAGGCTAGATTTTCCGACATCCCTACGACTACAATCAAGAAACCATAGACATTTGAGGCTGGGAAAAAATGTTGGAGGCACAACCAGCAGAAGCCAAAGCTACAATTCGCATTCAGGGTCAAGAGATGGAGAATTTTGAGGTTCCCATCCATATCTTAGTGCGCGTTTTAGCTGGATTACAGCAAATTGTTTATCTGCTTGCTACTGTCCAAGAAAAACGTAGCGTAGGACAGCGTTTTAGAGTGCCAATGGAAATGCAGCAGCTTTACAGTTTGCGTGTGGGCGTACCCCACCCAGGAAGCTATGCTATACCAATAGTGCTTAAGCCTGAAATTGATAGTCAAACATCAATATTAAGCAGTTACACAGAATTAATGCTAAACCTGGAAGGGTTTTTTTCTAGCCTTAACAGTTCTAACTTCAACCAGACTCAAGATATTTTTCCAGATTCCAAACTAAGAAATCGTGCCTTACGTGAAACCAGAAAGTTTTTACCTAAAGCTGATGAATTATGGCAATTAGGCTTTTATAGAAGTGATAGCGATAGAGAATTAAGGCTAACTAGTAAAGTCATAGATTGCATTGACCAATGGCTGACTCAAGATACGCCAGAAGATGCAGTTATGACAATAACAGGTGAGCTAATTCGGATCGATTTTGATAAACGTCTTGTAGTTTTGCGTTATCCACCAACTCACCAGGAAATTGAATGTATTTATCTGGAAGAGTTAGAAGACTCAATGATTGAAAATCGTCGGCAGATGATTCAAGTTACAGGGCAATTTACCTTGGATGCTGATGGACATCCAACCAAATTAGCGGATGTAACAAGAATAGAGCTTGTCGATTTATCCCCTATCAACATTAGGGAAGTTTCAGGGAATGATAAGAAACTCCGATTAAGAATGCCTCTTTTATTGATACCCGAAATGGATGAAGAAACCAAGCAACTCTTCGTTATAGAAGAGCCTCGGATTGGTCTTCACGTATTTGCCTATACCCGTGATGAACTCATTCACGAGATTAACGAACAAATGCTCATGATGTGGGATGAGTACATCAATATAAGTATAGATGAATTAGCATCAGATGCACGACACCTCCGGGAAGTTCTACTGGCAAAAATAGAAGAGGTCGAGAATGCCCCGGCAGAAAACTAAAGTAGAATCAGGATTATTATCCAAAGGGTTTCAAGAAACTCAAAATGACCATCATTACTTTATTTACTTTACTAAAGACGGCAAAAAGACTACAGCAAAAACTAAGACAAGTCACACTAAAAAAATGAAAGACATTCCTGACAATCTTTTAAGTCAGATGGCAAAGCAGTGTCACTTAACAAAAACTCAGTTTTTAAATTTGGTAGATTGCCCTCTTAGTCAAGATAAGTATGAAGATATTCTGCAAAAACAAGGAATTATAGAAACTGCTGATAACTCACCCTTAGCTTCAACTCCAGAAAACAATACGGACAACTTTAATGATGGGTATTCAACCGGACATGATATTACCAATGACTTTCATGATAATTTCTGAAATTTTCGGGCAAACTCGTTACAAGATAGGCAGAGGAAGTTTGCAGCAAATTAACCGAAACGTCCAGAAACATAGTCACGGGTACGGGCATCAAGTGCGTTGCTAAACATTTGAGTTGTCGCACCAAATTCAACCATTTGACCGATGCGACTTTCATCGGTGTTAAAGAAAGCAGTGAAATCAGAAATGCGAGCAGCTTGTTGCATATTGTGAGTGACGATCGCAATTGTCAGCTCGCCCCGCAAACTACTAATCAGTTCTTCAATTTTCATAGTGGCGATCGGATCAAGAGCCGAACAAGGCTCATCCATCAGTAACACTTTTGGTTTCACTGCTAAAGCACGGGCAATGCAAAGTCGCTGTTGTTGCCCGCCAGAAAGTCCCAATGCTGATTTTTGGAGTTTATCTTTCACCTCATCCCAGATGGCGGCACTTTTGAGAGCTGTTTCCACGATTTCATCTAACTCCGCTTTTGGACGCCATCCCGCAATTCTGACACCGTAAACAGTGTTATCGTAAATGCTCATGGGAAAAAGATTCGGCTTTTGGAACACCATGCCAATTTGGCGACGGAGTCTATTTAAGTTGACGCGAGGACTGTAAATATTCTGTGCGAAAAATTCTACAGTCCCTTCTACCTTCACATCTGCTTCTAATTCGCTGATCCGATTGAGAGATTTAATGAAAGTAGATTTACCACAACCGCTAGGACCAATAATTGCGGTTACATTATTCTCAGTAACATCCATTGACACTCCTTCTAATGCTTTAGAAGTGCCATAGTAGAAGCTGAGATTCCTGACTTTGATAGCTGGTTTTAGCTTAGTGATACTCTGCATAATTTAGTCAAATAAAAATTCAAGCTTACTACTAGTAAAATTTTCCTCAAGCTTTTCTCTTGCTTGTGACGATGCGAGAGAGAAGACTCATTAACAAAATCATCCCAACCAAAACTAGAGACGCAGTCCAAATTAATCGAGTTTTTTCGGGAGAGGGATCGTTATAAAAGTTAAAAATGAGTACCGATAGCGAAGCCGTCGGACTATTAATATCTTGTGACCAATCTAAACTAAATAAAGAAGTAAAAATGAGCGGTGCCGTTTCACCAGCAGCACGAGCAATCGCTAGCAAAACTCCTGTGGTGATTGCCGGAATTGCCGCAGAAACAACAACGCGAATTGTCGTTTGGAAGCGAGTCCCTCCTAAAGCCGCAGAAGCGAGACGTAATGATTTGGGAACAAGCTTCAAAGCTTCTTCCGTTGTCAGTACAATCACAGGTAACATGATAACAGCTAACGCGAAACCACCAGCGATCGCACTAAATTGCTTAGTTATTAATACAATTACACCATACGCAAATATCCCGACAACAATTGAAGGCACTCCCGTCAAGATCGAGGTGATAAAGCGAACAGCACCACCAATGCGACTTCCCGAACTAATTTCTGACAGAAATATGCCAGTCATTACTCCAGTGGGAACACTAATGAGGGCGGCAATTCCCACCATAACCAGGGTACCAATAATCGCGTTACCAAACCCATCGTCAAGCACTGAGGCTGTAAACATAGAGGGTTTGAGACCACCTATTCCCTCTCCCACAATTTTCCATAATACTGATAGCAAGGGGATCAAGGCTAAACTAGTGAGAGTGAATGCGATCGCATTCATAGTAAAGTTAAAGAATAGCCTTCTAGGCGGTAGAGGACTGCATAATTCTGCTGCTAGGGAATCATCTGTTGGATGTAATTGACTACTGCTCATCACCCTTACGCCTTCTCCGTAGTGAACTGAGTTTGATTAGTTATGCTTCCTACTCACAAATTGTACAATTGTTAAGGCCCCAATATTAACGGCTAAAGTCACAGCAAACAAAATTAAACCCAGGTACGTCAAGGCACCAATGTGCAAAGGATCTTGCGCTTCCGCAAATTCATTTGCCAGCACAGAAGGGATTGTATATCCTGGATCGAGTAATGAAGGACTAATTTGTGCCGAGTTGCCAATCACCATAGTGACGGCCATTGTTTCTCCCAAAGCTCTTCCCAAAGCCAGCATCGCTGCACCCACGATTCCTGAGAATCCGGCTGGCAGAATGACTCTAAAAATAGTTTCCCATCGGGTCGAACCCAATGCCATCGATCCGCTCCGTAATTCTTTTGGCACCACTAACAAGACATCACGACTGATTGCTGCCATTGTCGGCAAAATCATAATCGCCAGAATAATGCCAGCCGTTAACATATTAAACCCGCCAGGGTCTGGTGTATTAAATAAGGGGATCCAATGAAAAAGACTAGATAATAACTTTTGCAACGGGAGTAGGAACGGAATAAAGACAAAAATACCCCATAAACCAATAATGACACTAGGAATAGCGGCAATCAGCTCAACGATAAAAGCTATGGTTGTTCGCACAGTCGGTGGAAGAAAATTTTCGCTTGTCACTAATGCTACAGATAATCCTATGGGTACAGCGAGCAAAATGGCGATCGCACTACTTACTAACGTACCGTAGATATAAGGCAATGCACCGAAAACTAAATTACCTATATCCCATTGTTGACTCCAGAAAAACCCCAGTCCAAACTTATGAATGGCTGGTTTCGCTTGGCGAAAAATTATCCAACTCATCCAAAACAGCAAACCAACCGTCAAGGCTGCAAAAATATACGTCAGCCATGTAAAGCCTTGATCTAGCCTCAAGTTTGTGCCACGGCTTACTGTAAGATCAATATTTTCATCAACCAAATTCTGTGGTTTGCTAAAAGCTGGTTCAGAGGAATTTTCCATTACACATCAATAAAAAATGAACAAAAACACGTTTGTTACTCATAACTAATTGCTAACTGCTCATTGTTTTCCAATAGGCGCAATTAGCAATTAATTATTAGCAGATCTATACTTTGTGTTTCGCAACTCAGATGAAGACTGCTATATACAAATTATTTGACAGAGCTATTAACTGTTTGTAGCACCTGACTGGCGACATTACTAGGAATTCGAGTGTAATTTAGACCGTCATTATACTGCTGACCTTCAGTGAGTATCCAGTTTACCAGTTTTTTTACAGCAGTTCCTTTAGCGGCGTTGGGATAATTTTTGTAAATCATCAACCAAGTCAGGCCAACAATAGGATATCCTTGGTCTGGATCGCCAACAAAAACGCGGAAATTCGCTGGGAAACTCACTGTAGATAAGGCTTGATTAGCGCCTTCTAAAGAAGGAGCAACAAATTGCCCTTGCTTGTTTTGCACCTGTGCTGATGTCAGTTTGTTGGTTTGGGCATATTGATATTCAACATAACCAATAGAGCCTTGAGTGCGAGAAACTAAGTTAGCTACACCTGGGTTTCCTTTACCCTTAAGCGCATTTGGAATAGTCCAGGTTGGTTGTTTGCTGGTACCAATTCTGCCTTTGAAATATGGACTAACGCTACTCAAATGGTTTGTGAAGATGAAAGTTGTACCACTTCCATCAGCACGAACAACAGCTTTAATCGGTAAATTTGGAAGATTGGCCCCTGGATTATCAGCTTTAATTTGAGGATCGTTCCATTTGGTAATTTGACCGGAGAAAATTCCTGGCAGACTCTTGCGCGACAGCTTGAGATCGTTCACACCCGGAACATTATAAACCACAGAAATTGCACCACCCGCAGTAGGTACTAAGACAACTCCATTCTTAACTTTAGAAATTTCCCCATCTGTCATTGCCGCATCACTAGCACCAAAGTCAACTGTTCCGGCAGTAAATTGACTAATACCGCCACCACTACCAATTGCCTGATAGTTAATCGAAAGGTCTGGATTCTTTTTCTTGACTTCACGAGCATATTGTGTATAAAGTGGAGCCGGGAAAGTTGCTCCTGCACCATTAAGTGTTTCTGCTTGAGCGACTGCTGTGAAAGTTGATCCTATGGTAACAGCAGCGGCAAATGCTGATACGGTTGCTGCACGGCTTAAGACGTTAGTAGAAAAAATCATAACTCCTCATCCACAAAAAAATTGATGTTTGCCTATTGGCAATACAGAATTTAAAGTACAATGAAAATAGTTAAGAATATTTTAAAATTCAATTAATCTAAGGTTAAATATATTTAAAAATATGTTTAAATGATACAGAAGAAAAATTTTTTAGAGAATTGGGAATTGTGAATCTCACATCTTGCAGCCTAAAAAATTGATGTTATTTAGTCACTCAGTATGAAACCTAAAGTCCTTTATTTAGCTAGGAAAGCTCAGAAAAAGAATGTATCTTGCTCGCGGATATTTTTAGATTGTACGGATTTATACGTATAAGATCCAGAGCTAAGTAATCGGGAATTGAGAATATTGCCCATGACCCATCACCTATTACCATAAAAAAGAGCGCTTCACACTTTTTAAGGGAAAAATGGCGAGAGATTTACGGGGATTCATCAAACTTCTCGAAGAAAGAGGACAATTACAGCGGATTTCAGCTTTAGTTGACCCTGATTTAGAAATTGCTGAAATTGCTAACCGGATGCTACAACAAGGTGGTCCGGGACTTATCTTTGAAAACGTCAAAGGTGCATCCAGTCCGGTGACGTTGAACCTTCTGGGAACAGTAGAAAGGATCTGTTGGGCAATGAATATGCAGCATCCAGAGGAATTGGAAGGCTTGGGGAAAAAGTTGGCGATGCTGCAACAACCAAAACCGCCGAAGAAGATTGGACAAGCAGTGGAGTTTGGGAAGGTTTTGTTCGATGTGCTGAAGGCGAAACCAGGACGCAACTTTTTCCCCAGTTGTCAGCAAGTTGTGATTCAAGGCGACGATTTGGATTTGAAAAAGTTACCTTTGATCCGTCCATATCCAGGTGATGCTGGTAAAATTATCACATTAGGATTGGTGATAACTAGAGATTGTGAAACAGGAACACCAAATGTAGGTGTGTATCGTTTGCAACTACAATCCAAGAATACGATGACCGTTCACTGGTTATCAGTGCGGGGTGGGGCAAGGCATTTACGTAAAGCAGCAGAACGTGGTCAGAAATTAGAGGTGGCGATCGCCCTCGGTGTCGATCCCTTAATTATCATGGCTGCTGCTACCCCAATTCCATTAGACTTATCAGAATGGCTGTTTGCCGGATTATACGGCGGTTCGGGTGTACAGTTGGCAAAGTGTAAAACTCTAGATTTGGAAGTTCCAGCAGATTCGGAATTTGTGCTAGAAGGGACAATTACTCCTGGAGAAGTATTGCCAGATGGTCCATTCGGGGATCATATGGGGTATTATGGTGGCGTGGAGGATTCGCCCTTAATACGCTTCCATTGTTTGACACATCGCACTAACCCGATTTACATGACGACATTTAGCGGTCGTCCACCAAAAGAAGAAGCGATGATGGCGATCGCATTGAACCGGATCTACACTCCTATTTTACGGCAACAAGTTTCAGAAATTGTAGATTTCTTCTTGCCGATGGAAGCGTTGAGTTATAAGGCGGCGATTATCTCTATTGATAAAGCATATCCGGGACAGGCCAGACGGGCAGCTTTGGCGTTTTGGAGTGCTTTGCCGCAGTTCACTTACACTAAGTTTGTGATTGTAGTGGATAAAGATATTAACATTCGCGATCCCCGTCAAGTAGTATGGGCAATTAGTTCTAAAGTTGATCCGACGCGAGATGTGTTTATTCTGCCCAATACGCCGTTTGATAGTTTGGATTTCGCCAGTGAGAAGATTGGCTTGGGTGGCCGAATGGGAATTGATGCAACGACAAAGATTCCACCGGAAACGGAACATGAATGGGGTGCAGCTTTGGAGTCAGATCCAGAAGTCGCAGCAATGGTAGATAGACGTTGGGCAGAGTATGGTTTGGCTGATTTGCAGTTAGGGGAGGTTAACCCAAATTTGTTTGGGTATGATATGAGGTAATTAAGAAGACGCGGGGACAAAGGAGATATTTTATTTATTCCCCGTGTCCCCATCTTCTCTTCTTCCCTTTTTCTATCGAGGTACTAATTATGCCTTCTCCATTTCCGGGGATGAACCCGTATTTAGAAAATCCTGTATTATGGTCAGAAGTACATAATTTGTTGATAGTAGCTATCTTTGATACGCTAAATCCTCAGTTGCGTCCAAAATATCGAGCCGCTATTGAACAACGAGTGTATCAGACAAGTGGGGAGGATTCTCTGTTAGTCGGTATTCCTGATGTGGCGGTGCGACGTTCCCAAACTGCATTAAACTGGGAAGAACAAAATATTGCCGTTGCTGCGCCTCCACTTCAAGCTATGAAAGTGACAATTCCCATGCCTGAGACGATTAGGGAGAGTTATTTGGAAGTGCGAGAGGTGGCGACGCGAGAGGTGGTGACAGTTATTGAAGTTATCTCACCTAAGAATAAACGTTCTGGTGAAGGACGCAAGGCATATGAAAAAAAACGTCACCGGGTATTGAGAAGTTTGACTAATCTAGTTGAGATTGACTTGCTGCGGGATGGTAAACCTATGCCGATATTAAACAATAATATCAAGAGTGATTATCGGCTGTTGGTGAGTCGCGAGGAAAGGCGTCCCAAAGCTGATTTATATGCTTTTAATTTACAAAATGTAATTCCTGAGTTTGGGCTACCTTTGCAATTAGAAGATGTGGAACCAATCGTAAATTTACAAATATTATTAACTGAACTATATGACAGAGCTAGCTATGATTTGGTGCTAGATTACAGCATTGACCCAGTACCACCATTGTCAGAGACAGATGCCGCTTGGTCAAATGCACTGTTGCAGGAGCAAGGGTTAAGGTAGTTAAATCTTTTTTATTGCTTTTGGGGTATTTATATGCCTTCGCCGTTTCCAGGGATGAACCCTTATTTAGAACATCCTGAACTATTTCCAGGATTACATCACTGGTTAATTATTGAAATTGCTAGGTTTTTGTCTCCACAACTACGTCCTAAATATCGTGTTGCTGTAGAAGTACGAACGT
>CAZZVG010000062.1:0-12134 GCA_964657295.1 Iningainema sp.
TTTTCTTCTAAGCGTTGCAATTGTTGCAACTTGTTCCCCAGGAAAAATCTGAGTTTACTTTCTTTACCTCGGCTAGCACCACTAATTTTGAACTTCTTGTATACCTGGCCCATCCGTTTCAAGCAAGCATCTGCGGATGTACTCAATTGGGCGGCTATCTGTTCGTAACTCAGACTATCCCCCATTCGCATCAGGAAAACTTGCTGCTGCTCTGGAGATAGTTCATGCTCATGAGCTATTTGAGAAAGAAAATTACGTGGCAGCATTCATCAAGAAATAATTTGGTTATTCATCCTTCAGTTTACTCGCTTTTCCGAGGATATTGTAAGGATATATAAGGTTAAGTATTGTAAAATTTACTATATTTATCTAAGAAAGAGCTATACTCTCAATAAAACAGAGGATTAAGGAGGCTAAAGACTATTAGAGCGAAGGCTGTAAAGGATGGTTATGTCGGAGAAGATAGCTTCTGTCTCACTTGAAAAAAATATTTAGATTTATGTCCAATATGCGTAAAACTACCTCCTGACTTTGAAGACTAATATAGAAACCCGAAAAAAACAGGTGAAAAAGACAGCTATATGGAAGCCCTGGAGGAATTAGCTTAGACATTTAGTTTTGAACCGTTTCCGAGCAGCCATTGTCTTGACGATACTTATAGTTATGCAGATTCTTGTCAATTAAAGTTAAATAAATAACTGAAAATCAATAGCAAACACACAAATAAGGGATATCTTGCGATGGTTCAAAATCTACCACAGCCTTCTTTAGAAGAACTAGCTGTGAGAGCTAAAACAGCAGCAATACAAGCAAAGGATGACTCGCTTAATAGTACGCAACGACAACAAGCTTTATTAGAAAAACAAATTGCACTCACAGAACTAATGGCTCTATTAACGGAACGGATAAAAATCGAGTTGCCCAAACCAAGTGAGATAGATTCATTAGTATATATTTATGAAGAATCGCTTCAAGAGGTGTTGTTATATATCTGTAAAAATATTGATAAATATGACCCAGTAAGAGGTTCTGTTATGAGTTGGGTTGTGTTTATTTTTAGAAATAGAAAAAAAAGTGTTTTTCACTGGCTAAATTGGAAAGGACATGTTAAATCTATATATAATGATGGTGATGAATCTGAGAAAAATATTCTTGATGTTTATTCTTCTCCAGATGTGAGTCGTTCTCTCCCATCCCAAGAATTGATAGCTTTTATTAAAGAAGATCCAGAAGGATTATTAGCTAGTACGCTTTTCAAAAATAATCCAAAAGCAAGCTTTCAAGTCATCTTACTTAAAAGAGGTGAAGAGGATAAATCCTGGATGGAAATTGTTCAAGAATTAGAATTAGGAGCAACTCACGGACCCGTTTATACATTTTATAGACGATGTTGTGAAAAATTCGCTCCTTACTTTAAAAAGTATCTTTGTGAATAATTGAAACATAGGGAGAAAACGAGCAATGAATTCTAAGCAATTGGTTTTTACATCGCCTATAGATGGGAAGATGATTAAAATAGCTGAGAAATTGAGTCAGCAGCAGCGAAATGAACAAAAAACTCGTGAAGTTTATTTTAATACTTTAGCTGTATTGGCAGTTGACTTTTATTTTCAGTGTATGGAAATTGAAACAGAATTGGAAAAAAGTTCTGGTTTGGATAGCGTCATACCATCTTTAATGAATACCTCTAGCCTATTTGTTAAAGATAAGGGTTTATTAGAATGTCGTCCTGTACTTCCTAAAGAGCAATTTTGTGACATCCCACCAGAAGTTTCGTCAGAACGTATCGGTTATATAGTCGTGGAAATTGATGAGGCTGATAGACAAGCAAGAATATTAGGTTTTGTTGAATCGGTTCAAACAGAAAAATTACCTCTGACTCGATTAAAGCCTCTACAAGATTTTTTAGTGTATTTGCAATCGCCAGTTGTAACGCGAGTCGAGGCGGGTATTGTCGGAGGTGCTATTGCTAGGGTAAGTAGCAGATTGGTTAAATTAAGTGAATGGTTTGAAGGTTTATTCAATAATGGATGGGAATTATCTGTTGCCAAGGATATTTCTCCAGCTGATGTTACTGAAAAAGAAGAAGTCGGTGCTGCAAAAATCATTCGCTTAATGCATCTATCTGAACCAGTGCTTTTAATCATCCGGCAAACACGATTAAGTCAGGATCAACTTGAAATTATCTTACGACTTTACCCAGCTAGTGAATCGATATTCTTACTAGATGGAGTCAAGATGACATTGCTAAATGAAGAAGATAACCCAATTCCCCAACTTGAAAAACAAGCAAAGGCTAGTAACTGGTTACAACTTAGATTTAGGGGAAATATTGGAGATCAATTTAGTTTGAGAATAAGTCACGAAGAACATAGTGTTACAGAAAGCTTTGTTATTTAGTTACTAATTTTTTTGACTCTATATCTTCCATTTTTGCATAAGACAAGAAAACTAGATTGCTTTTCCTTTGATAGATAAAAATCAGGAGTAATTCATGAGTCGCAGTGTTTATGCTTTAGCCGTTGGAATTGATCATTATAAATGCTCAACGATTCCTCGTTTAAAAGGATGCGTTAATGATGTTATAGCGATTGATGAGTTCTTAAGAAAACGCTTAACAGACAATGAGGATAAGTTATACATTAGGAAACTGATAAATCACCAAGCAACTCGTCAAGCAATTATTAATGGTTTTCGGGAACACCTTTGTCAGGCTAAGAGCAACGATATTGCACTATTCTACTACAGCGGACATGGTTCTCAAGAAGATGCGGCAGAGGAATTTTGGTATTTAGAACCAGATCATTTGAATGAAACTTTAGTTTGTTGGGATAGCCGCACAGAAGATACCTGGGATTTAGCTGATAAAGAAATCGCCAAATTAATTGCAGAAGTTTCTCAAAATAATCCACACGTTGTTGTGATTTTTGATTGTTGTCATTCTGGTGGAGGAACACGCGATCGCAGCTATGATGAATATACAGGTATACGTACAGTTGAGAATGATTTGAAGAAACGTCCGCTTTCTAGCTTTATATTTTCAGAGTCAGAAATTAATAGTTTGCTTTCAGGTAGCTTTTCTTTACCAAAGGGAGAATATATATTCTTAGCGGCTTGTCGAGATAATGAAAAAGCTCAAGAACACTATAGTCAAAAACGAGGAGCATTTTCCTACTTTTTACTTGACAGTCTGCTACGCAACAGCAATTTAACTTATCGTGACTTATTCAAACGTACTAATGCATTAGTACGCAGTTGTTATCCAAAACAATCACCACAAATTGAAGCAACAAATTCAAGCTACTTAGACCAACCTTTTTTAGGGGCTACAATTGTTAAACGACAGATTTACTTCACCGTTAATTATGATGGAGTCAATGGTTGGAGTATTGATGGAGGGGCGGTTCATGGTATTATTGATAGTAACCGCAACGAAAAGACAAGATTAGCTATTTTTCCTATTGATATAGAAGATATCAGCCAGCTACGAAATGCAGTTGCTTTGGCAGAAATCACTGAAGTGTTACCGCAGTTAAGCAGAATTAATATATCTGGGGAAAGAGAAGAATTAAAACCAGAACTAATTTACAAAGCTGTGATTACTAGTCAACCCTCATCTGCTTTGAAGGTTTACCTTGAAGGAGAGGAATCTGGGGTTAACTTTGCACGTCAAGCCATCCAAACAGCTAGTTTTGGTGAAAGTCCTTCACTTTATATTTGTGAAGTATCTGATTCAAACAACGCCGAATTTGAGGTGCAAGCTTTCCATGATGAATATATCATTACCCGTGTGAGCGATCGCCGTCACTTAATATCTCCAATTGCAGGGTTTACGCTCTTAAGCGCCCAGCAAGCAATTCAAGCTTTAGAACATATTGCTCGATGGATGAATATTGCTACCATTACAAGTCCTGCAAACAGTTTAATTCCAACTGATGCGGTGCTAATGCAGGTTTATCAACAAAATTTAGACATTCAAGATTACCAGATTTATTTGGAGTACCAAGTCCATAACGATAAATTACGACCTCCAGTAATACAGATTAAATTAACCAATACAAGTAACAAAACACTGTACTGTGTTTTACTCAATTTAACCGAACTTTTTGCAGTCACGGCTATTCCTTTTGCGGGAGGTTGTACTGGAATTTGGTTGGAACCGGGACAAAAAATTTGGGCTTTAGAAGGAAAACATATCTCTATTTCTATCCCTCAGAATCTTTGGAAACAGGGAGCGACAGAGTATAAAGATATTCTTAAGCTAATAGTTAGTACGAGTGAATTTGATCCTAGTTTGTTAGAACAAGATAAAATCGAAGCAATTTACACTCGTTCATCAAATACTTTTCCATCTGATAATAATATTAACGGGTTAATATCACAAATTCAACCTCGTGCTATAGTTGCTTATCCATCAGAAACTCAAAATACTGAAGTTTTCGATGACTGGGTAACAAGTGAAATACTGATAGTAACTACAATCAACAAAAAGAATTACTCAAACCTGAAAATTTAAAAGCAAAACTCACAGTTTAAAGCCTTATTTTTTTGTGTCTTTGCGTCTTTGCGTGAGAAAAATTTATCCTTCAATTATGCAACACCCAAACAGATAATATACACTGGTGATTTTCATGATTGCACGTTCATATCATCCTCAAAAGCGAGTATTCCCTGTCATCTCAGAAAATCTTTACAAACTGAGTTTTGAGCAAGCAGAATTAACTGCTGATAAACAAGCTGCTTATAATCTTTTAGCTCTTGCCAATCAAACATTCTTTGGTAGCCATCTTGATGTTCTAGGTCAATTTGGGAGTTTGTTGCGTCAGCATCAACTGGCGATGGAAGCAGAATTAGCATCAAAATGGCTACGGGCTGATTTTTTCTGGCGACAGGTACAAATCGAGTTCGAGGCGTTATCAAAAAAGCAAGCCGTATGGCAAGAGTTAGCAGTAGCTGTAGCTAGTCATCCCGAAACAAAGCTGATGAATAACCCTGTACAACTACGTCAGCGCTTGCTGGATGAATTATTTATCGATACTCATTGTGCTTTTTACAACGGTCTGATACCGAAGACAACAAAGCCTTCCTGGAAAGAGCGTGCTTTTGTTCATATTAATTATATCCAGCAATTGCTGGAGTTATCTTCAATATCTAAGGAAGAAATACAAACTTTACTAAGAGAAGCTTGGCAAAGGCAAATTGATGCGTGTAAAGAAGCTAAAAAAAGGCAGCTAGCAATGAATTACTGCCAAGCTATACTAAAGTGCGTACCCAACGATATTCAGTTTCAAGGTGAACTGGTAGAAATTCATTACTTAATAACTTTGGCAAAATGCAGGGAGGATGCAAAAACTAGGGCGCAGCACCACCAAAACGCTAAAACTTTGCACCGTCGAATCCAAGAGTTAGAAAAATACCTCAAGCAGTATCCCTACAATCAGATTATTTTTCAACTACTTAGCAGTTTATACCACCTGCGGGCAGTTAGTTTGAAACACAACGACCAACTATCTGAGTCACTCCTCTGCGTCCAGAAAGCGATTGCCCACAATCCCCTCGAGCCGAAAGTTTACAAAACGCGTCACGAACTGATGGAAATGATGACTCAACGGCAAGAGCAGATGAATCAATTGCTGGTGGACATGAGACATGGTGTGCCAGTAAATCCCAAAGAGCGACAGTGGCAAGTTGAAGTCAAAAAAGGCTTTGCACCAATGAATAATTACATTGATTCCGATGAAGCCAAAAAAACTGCAACAGCTTTTCAGACGGCGCAAGCAGTTTATCTTTGGCATCGAATTGGGCTACCAAAACCTGATGATAACTGGGCTGAGTCGGCGGCTGGAGTCATGCATACACCTGATGGCAAAACAAAACCAATTCAATCTACCAGCAAATCAACAACAACAGCACTCCAGTTGTGGGAGACGGTTAACAGTATATTGAAACACCCTCCCAAGACAAAAGCGGAAGTGCCAAGTGTTTGGGAAAAGGTGGTTGAGAGTAAACCATATTTGGCTGTGTTAAATGCTGTACGAATTTGTGGCTACATAGAACACAGTTTGTTTGGGGAAGGGGAAAATCGCGTTTTGATCACACCTCTGACTGGACACTCGGAACTACTTCCCATCCTCAAGCCTACATCCACACAACCCCAAATGAGTACAGAACCTTTTATCCGGTGGCTATTCAGTTCCCAAGACAAGCGCATTAAGCTACAGGCAGTGGTTGCAAGCGTGCTGATAATTGCGACTAGTTGCATTGCGATCCGAGAAAAAACGACTTTTGAAGAGCGAGAGAATGCCTATCAAACAATTCTAGCGGCAAAGCAGGTACAAAATGATGAGGCAGTGCTAAAAGCATCTGAAGGATTTTTTAACAATGTGTCCCTTCTTGCTAAAGATGAGCGATCGCCACAGGTAATAGAAATTTACGAAGAGTCCTTGGTACGTTGGTTTGCTCAGCAGCCAGAAGCGCAACTCAAACAAGCAGATCAGGAATATTTAGAACTTTATAAACAATTACAGAAAACCGCGATCGCACAGGAGAAACAGCCATGAGCATCAGAAAAATTGTTAATTTGTTGAGCCTTACTCTTTTTGTTGCATCTCCCGTGGCTTTGGGAGTAGTGTACGCCCAAACCAGTACATCTCAAGCTGTCGCACAATCAAAAAAAGTCACAACCGAGAAAAATTTTCCTCTTAATAAAGCCCAAGTAATCGACTTTGAGCCAAAGCAAGGCTTTGAAAAGTTGACGGAACGCCAAAAATTAGACCAATTACGCGATTGGCTATTAATAACAGTTCTTTCTGGCAAAGGGCTTAACAGCAAAGAAATCAACGAGAGTATCTACGATCTCCCGACGGTACGCTATGACTTCATGAGTCCGGTTGCCAATTTTGAGTATGGTAATACTCGCTCTCGCTACATTGGCGATGGTAAAGTAGTTGCGATTGTACCGAAAACTAGTTCTAAAGAAGAGCGGATCAACGACCTTGCTCATATCGCTGACAGTCAACGTAAAAACCAAGGGGAAAAGCCAAAAGTTATTGAGGTATTTGAATACGAAATTAACCCTAACAATCAGTTAGCTACAATCACCAGGCGCAATCCGATAAATGGCGAGCAAATTTTTAGCAGCGCCTACGGTTACTACGAAACCACTATCAGTAGCAAAAATGACCTGCAAAACTTCCTCAATCAGGTCGATGATACTACCTTTGCTCAAGTTAATGGTAACAGTTTAAATTTAGGCGGACGTAACATTTATGGTGTTAAGCATCAAAATATTCACTTAGAAGATATCGCAGCACTATGGCAGTCAGAAAAGAAAATACAAGAAAGTCCACAAAACTTCAACTACGTTAATGGTAGTGGATTTTCTCTAGATCCCAATTTTGACTATCCTGGATTGCAAAAGGCTTTAGATAATGCAAAACCCTTGCTACAAGCAATTAAATTAGAAGGTAACCCCGTAATTAGCGAGCAAGATATTCAACAAGTAAAAGAGGGTTTAACACAAAAAAAGATACAGCCTTATCGCCAGTTAGTAGATAAACTACACAAATTTATCAATTCTGATAAAGGCCATAAAGCATTGAATGAAGGGGAAATTGGAAAGCAAATCAAACAAGAAGTTCAGTCATATGTAAAAAGACAGCAAGAAGAAATCGATACTGAACTTAAGCGCTACGGTAATCAGTTACGTCAAGAAATTGCACCAGATATTGCTGCTGCACAAAAATCAGGTAAATCTCCAGCAGATATTAACCTAGAGATTCATGCTAAAGTTCAGCAACAAGAGCTAAAATATCAACAATTTAGAGATAACTTAATTAAGCAAAAACAAGAAGATGAAAACCGATTCATTTTAACTCAAGAGAAGAATAAATATGCAGAGATAAATAACTTTTTGTACACAGATATTACAAAGGGTTTCATATACGCTCGTTATGACGGAGACTTGCAAGGCACAGAAGTTGGGATGAATCTGTTTTATACAGATTTACTCGCTAAACTTTGGGGCTTTGATTATGCTAACTCTGCTCCAGAAAAACAGATACAAGACTTCAAAGCGAAAAAAAACATAACTGTCTCACCAATATATAAAGAAGAACTGAAAAAAGTATCTGCTACAAGAACTTGGTTCGAGCCAAATAAAAAAGAACTTCAGGTTGCAGATGCAGGAAAAAATCTATTTCTTTCCCGTATCGTCACTAAAGTTTCTGCGCGTTCTCACAATCCTCTCGAAGGAGATACTCTTGAAGAGGCACCTAATGCTGTTTCCAATGCTTTTGTAAATTTTTGGAATGCTCATTACGAAGAAGTTGCTGAATTTGAGCCTCAATACAAAAAGCTCAATGCAATTATGAAGTGGAGCCTTTTGATTAGCTGGATCAATCACTCAGGCAATAACAACCTCCTAAATTTTTTAACAGATGTTAGAGTCAAGCGTGACTGGAATTTCCCTAAATGGGTTCAAGCTAACAAAAGCCAGCTAAAATTCCAACAATGGGATACACAACCTTGCGATAAGCAATCAGAAACCATTATTGAAAAGCCTGTATGCTTTTATAAACCAGGTGATAAAGGAACCAAGGCAGAAGCAATGCCTGTTCTGAACTCAAAATCTTTTAAATGGTTTGGTGAATCAGGGTTTTTGTCTGGTGGAGTTTCTCTTTCTAGTAAGGATTTATTTAGCGAACTACCTTCTCTCAACAAAGAGACTTCAGTTAGTGAAGTGAGTTTACGTCCAGGTATAGACCCTGATTCTGTTAAGGTAGAGACGGATAGTCTCACTTTCAAATCTTTTCCGACTGCAAAAGATTTGACAAAAACTGGAAATACATCACAAGGCACGAAATACACATTCAAACACATAAACACATCTGAAGAATCAACCACGATTATTCCTGAAGAAAGTTTAAAATTCCGCAGCAAAAATGCTGAACTAACCAATCAGCCAATCACTAGCAAAATCGCCCAGACTCGCGACGGAATCAAAATTGAAAATGATATTGGTGATACAGAATTTAGCTACCTGAAAATCAACAAAACAGCAAATGGTTTCCAGGTAGGTTTTGAAAGTCGTGTCATCGATACTAGCTATCACGTCACTTCAAAGCTTAGTACGGCAGAAGGTAAACCTCTAGATGTTCTTAAGGGGATGAATAATGTTGCCGAAGTTAGATATTCTCCATCCTACCCAAATAATTATTATGTCAAATTTTCTGAGTCTTCGAGATGGGTCAAACTCAGCGAACGATCACAATTAGTGGGGGGGAGTGGTAAACCGCCCACCCCACCCGCAAAAAGGCTGATGGCTGTTGGAGAGCCAGATGATGGTGCGCATATTTTTGATCTCGCATTCTTAAATGAAGAGCAGGTATCGCAGGAAACGCAGGGATTTCAAGAGTTTTCTGGCAAAATAGCAAATCCTCAAGAGCAGTTTAATCCTCATCAAGAAGCTCAGAAGCTTGCTCAAGATCCAATGGCGTATATTGTGGCGAAGAAACTAGATTTACAATGGCGAATTCAAAATATTGATGCAGCACTGAAAAATGAAAATTATACCCAAGCCTCTCAATTAATTAACGAATCCATAAAGTTGCATGGTTCAGACCCAAACTTGATTTTGCGTCAAGCAGGAGTAGACGTATATCTAGGAAGATTGAATGTAGAAAGAATTACTCCTGAAGGGGCGAAACCACTTAATGGTAATTTCTTCGACGAAATCAGTAACCGTAACTTCCACCCAATTGAGACTGATACAGAATTTATTTACGTGCAAGACTCTCCTGGTTTAAATAACCTAGATTTTAAGCATGGAGTAACACAAAGTGTTCCTTTCAGTTCAGGAGCTAGAGTGTATAAATTCCAAGCTGGAAAAATTGGTGGAGTGAAAATTGGTCGGAGTGGCTTTGGAGATGTTAGCGCCTCCAGTAATCCTTCCACTCAATATCAAGGCGCTAATACTGGCGATTCTTTGAAGTTCCGATTTAACAATAATCCCCAAAGCTTTGTGAGTGAGAACAAATGTGATAAAGAAGAACAAAAAGACAATAATGGAAATGTAAAATGTTGCACTCAAGAAGGAGAAAAAGATAACAATGAAAATATTAGCTGTATTCCAGAAAAACAAATTTATGTCATAACAATACCTGAGAAAATTTAGCCTACGAAATCTAGCAATGGTGGGCAATGCCCACCCTACCTCGAATTTTAAAAATTAGATAGCCTAATTTTGTTAAAGTCGTCGTTTTTATTCTAACAATATAAAAGGATTATTACCAGGTATGAAAAACAGCGAGTTGATCATTGTTAAAAATTCCCCTAACATCCAAAATGAAAAACCAATAAAATCACAGGATGAACCTTATTTAGTTACGATATTAATTATAATTGCCTTCGCCATCTTATTTGCAGTATACAAACTTTATAGTTCTAAAAGAAATACTATAAAAGTAGTAAAAACAACACCCCAGTCGCACTTGTCTACTGTGCTGTCTACCCCCTCAACGCCAGCACAAACTCCAGTGCCGATTCCCGACTTTAAGTCTCTAGAATTGCAGTTGCGTGAATTGGCATCTAAGGCATGGACAACGGAAGCTTCTTTTCAGTATTCCCCATTTGTAATGAATCCGAGTGATTTTACTCATGTTATGGAACCAGTTAAGTTTGTAGAACTTTTGTTACATCAAGCTAGAAATACTGTACCGGGTTTTCAAGTACCATATATGGCACCGCGCGTACTTATTGAAGCGATACCATTTGCAGCAGGGCAATTTCACGTTGATGAGGATGGCTGGGTAAGTATTAAGGTTGGGGCAGATTTTTTTGAAGATAAATTAGCCGCAAAAGCTATTTTAGCCCACGAAGTCTGTCACTATATCTTGGAGAACTCTGGAATTCGTAAAAGCGATTTTCTACTTAACGAACGTTACACGGATATGTGTATGTTTATCTGCGGCTTTGGGCAGATTTTTCTGGCTGGGTACAAACAGAAAATGGCGCAAAATGAGTACCGTTCAGGACATCGTTTGGGTTATCTAACAGATGCAGAATATGAATATGCAAGCCGCTATGTAATGCAACTGCGCCAATCGAATGAACTTGCACCATCCAGCGAGTTGGATGCACTCAAAAAACGAATGTTGCAACTTGTTTACGATAAAGAAACTTGCAAGCGGATGATTGAAGCAGCCTGTAGGCGGTATCCACATAAATCGGAAATTGAATTATATCGAGATGAGATTGACCGCTTGGAACGTGACCGAAGATGATGATTGCAATTAGTTAGTAAGCGTTTAACTCACAATAACTACACTACCCTTATTAATGTTTAAAAAATCCCAAATTTACAACTCAAAATCCAAAATCTCATGGGGGTGATATTTTGTCATACGATACCTTTGCTCAACTCAACGCTGCTTTTAACGTAGCTCAAACAAAATGGCGACAGGGCAATTTATTAGAAGCTTATGATGATTTATACAAAATTTTCACCTATCGCCTCTTACATTCCGAGTTGACTGATGCAGATTTAAAACTCATCCTGTCACTCGCAGACTTGGCTGGGTTATTAGGTGAATTTCAGGCAGCTGATGATTTGCTTTGTGGTGCTGTGGGTTTATACGAAAAGGCAAACAGTGAATCTTCAGCTGACTATACACGCTTAAGACGAATTCAACTGTGTATAGACAGAGGAAATTTACACCAAGCACAAAACTTACTGCAAGAAATGGCTCCACGCATTGGTGACATTAATAACATTCCGTTTTTGTTCGGAGGGTTATTACAGTGGGAAGCAGGTTGCGTCTGGCGCGATAGCGATCTGGAAGACAAGATTGTGTTATTTGCCGAGTTATACCTAGCAATGGGACGGTTATTGGCTGCTTTAGGGCAGTATGGGGAGGCTATTGTTGCTTTGCGGCGAGGTTTGCTTCATACTGAAGGTGAGATATTACCTTCCTTAGCACAGCAAACTATACTACCACTAAAGTTGGCGATCGCCTCCGCCCTCCTCGAAAAAGGCAACTTTGAGGATGCAGATACTTATCTATCTCATTTGCAAGAGCAAATCAATCAGAAAGAACACCCAGAATACTTTATCCGTTGGTTAGAGCTATCTGGCA
>CAZZVG010000063.1:0-12048 GCA_964657295.1 Iningainema sp.
ATCAACTATCAACTATCAACCAACAACCAACAAATACTTATGACTACCACCTTAAAAGAATTTTTGTCAGCTTGCCATACCCTCGGAACTTTACGTTTAATTGTGACCAGCAGCGCTGCTGTTTTGGAAGCACGAGGTAAGCTAGAAAATCTGTTTTACGCGGAATTACCGAAAGGTAAGTATGCGAATATGCATACTGAAGGCTTTGAGTTTCACTTAAATATGGACAAAATTACTCAGGTGAAATTTGAAACGGGTGAGTCAAAGCGAGGTAACTTTACCACTTATGCAATCCGCTTTCTGGATGATAAACAGGAGCCAGCTTTAAGTTTGTTTCTTCAATGGGGTAAGCCAGGAGAATATGAACCAGGTCAAGTAGAAGCATGGCTTGCTTTACAGGAGCAGTATGGCTCCGTATGGTCGCCAGCACCAGCAGAAATTTGAAGAGTGCTAATTGCTAATTGTTCATGGTGAGACAGCCCTGAAGGCGGGTTTCCCGCCGTAGGGGACTGCGAACCCGAAGGGCTAATTGCTTGACTACGATTAGCAATTAGCAATTAGCAAATTTTACTTCAATTCAATAAACTCAAATACATCGTGATTGCCACCACGAAGCACCGATTCAGTGTGTTTGCCTTGCAAGCGCTTACCGAGGGTCTGTTCTAATGCTCCCCAAACAGCACCTAGTGTGTAAGTACATTTACGCGGGGAACCTTGGGTTTCATCTGCAGAACATAAGGTTTCTCTAGTGTAAACCTTGATAAGATCGCCGTCTTGGATCATCTTCTCAACTATACATAGGCGAGTGCCGTCTTTACCTAAAGCTAAGCTGAGTTTGTTGGTAAGCTCATCTAAGGACACGCTTGACCCGACCAAACCTAATTCTTGTGCGAGATGTTTGCCACGACTACGACCTGCAGCAGTCAACGCGATCGCTGTCGCCTTTTCACCCAAAGCATCTTCCATGCCAGTAATTGCTGACTTAAAACAGACAATACTACTGAAATCTCCTAGTGTTGAACGTAACATAAATAATCCTCTTGCAAATCAAGTTATATAGGTGTAAAAATTTTAGATTTTAGATTTTAGATTCCAATCCAAAACCCAAAATCTATGGCTCCATTGGTTGACTTCTAAGCCAATAGGGGAGAAATTCTGCCAACAACCCGTTTAACTTCTAGAAATAGTACGCCTTGCTTGACAGCAGCACTGGCGAGAACTAACAAAACTGCCTCTGTACCACAGCCTACCAATACCCCATAACCTTTCTCGCCTTCCACAACAATACGGTCAACATTACCGCGTGCTAGTTCGTGTCCGATGCGTTCGCCCAAGGAAAGCATAGATGCAGACATCGCAGCAGTACGCTCTTCATCCATTCCCGTAGAAAGTACAGAAGCTAGAGCGAAGCCATCAGGGCTGGCTAAAACTGCACCCTGAACCTCAGCGCTACTTGAGACAAAGTTTTGCAGTTCGTCCTGTAGCATAGAAACGTTAATCATGAATTTTTCCTCCAATATTGTCTGTGAAGTTGTTTTAATATTTCCTTGTGTTGTCGCTAACGGCGCTGGTTCCGTTGTCGCCAAATCTAATGTATTTGCAGGCTCAGTAGGAATCTCCTGAAATGCTCTAAAAATTTGCTTCACGAAATTGCCCAAAGACATAATAATTCGTAATTCGTAGTTCGTAATTGAGATTCAAGCCCCTGAGTTCATTCATGGAAAATAATTGTTTCAAGCCCCTAACTTTAGTTTTGGGTTAATTAATTACGAATTACGTTAGCAAAGCGTTAGCGAGGAACGAGCGTCATTATTAATTACGAATTATTGAGTGGCGTTTTGGTAGTATTTAGCAGCTTCTTGAATGAGTTCAATCAGCGCTGCTGACACAGAAGTGCGATCGGTAGCATTAACTGTAATGATTTGCGGTCGAGAAAGCTGATCCACCAGCCCCAATGCGATCGCCACATCTTCCTCTTCCCAAGCTTCTGGACAGTCGGTATGAGTCAGCCCGATCAGATATGGAATTTGCACCCGTTGGTTGATGAAGTTGAGAATCCGCCGTCCATAGCGCAAATGCTCTGGGCGGTGTGCATCTACTAGCAGGATATAGGCATGGGCTTTTGCAATCAAAATCTCCCACATAAACTCAAATCGGCTCTGTCCTGGTGTGCCATAAAGGTGCAGTGATTGATTTGGTGCAATGCTGAGTCGCCCAAAGTCGAACGCTACGGTAGTTTTTTCCTTTAGTTTCGCTATTTCATCTGTCGCTGTTTTGTCAGTATCCACCACTTCTATTTCACTGATTGTGCGAATCAAGCTTGTTTTCCCTGCTCCTACGCCTCCTGTCACTACTACGCGTAGGATTTCCATCTATACCACCGCAATATTACTGTCATAAGCTTTTACCTTTTATGTAACAATTGCATCTTCTATTCCGCACCCTGCAACATACCTACCGTCAACCTAAGAGACGTTCCGGCGGAACGTCTCTACTTGAACTGTATTGCACCCTGAAATAGAATTATCCGTTTTTGCGATTTTACACCACTAATTAGTTAGTGTACAAACTTAATAGCCTTACTTTGAACTTTTGACCTTCGTATCCTACGTGTTCTGCTTCGCAGTACGCGGTTAAAAAATATTTTTTAACCACCTAGAGGCAAAGAGCAAAGCAGAAAAACCTGGATCTTGCCAACAGAGGTATGATTCCCACCATAGTTAAGCTTTACTCTTTAAAAACCCAACCAGATTTTGCAGAAATGAAGTACTTACCTTAAGCGTTTCTGGTTCTTTGGATTTTTGGAAGCCAAAACTAGGGGAATTTACTACACTGTCATCTATTGAGTAATCATTCAGACTGGACGTGAATGTGACTACGGGAACTTCTTCTACTAAAGCAGCGACCATCAACCGCAAAGCTGCTTGCTGGACTAAAGCTATTGGTTGATTGAGTTGATTCGCGATCGCATGAACAGAAACACTACCATTAGCAAACTCCCACACCTGCCACTCTAAAGGATGCAAGTGAAGCTGTGGTTTGTGAGGAGTCATACTTTTTATGGCAGAACCTGGGTCGGGGAGGACATCAGCCAGCAATTCCCAGTTTTTCAGTATTCTCAAAGCCATCAGCGCCACTTCCGTCGCCTTTAAGCTTAATCCTGTCATCTCACCCCAAGGCAAGGTTGCCTTACTATCCAGTTTAAATACACCTTTTTGGATTTCAAAAAGCTCGCGAATTTGCTGGAGTTGGCTGGCGAATAACAGGTTTAGCTGCTCCGCACTCAAAAATCCTTGAGTTTTTAAATGTAATCCCACAGGTGTGATGGATACTCCAGTAAAAAGTTTTTCTATGACTCCCTGCTTTGCCCAACCCCGTTTGATTATTTTGCCGATTAAATCTTGACCATTTAGACTACTGGTAGCCGCCACAATACGCCCTTGTTTAAACCAAATGTAGAAGTATTGGGATTTAGATTCAGGATCGTGAAGGTCTGGTAAAGTACAGACAGTTAAACAACCTGACTTTCGTCCTTGGTCAATTAATTGGAACAGTTCAGCTAAGGAAAAATCTGTAAAAGAACTAGATAGGCTCATTAGTTCAACGATTATTATACAAGCACTTTACACGAACTTGCACCCTCTTGATATTTGTCTTGTAGTGCAAATTTGATACTTGCACCACAACATCGCTACTTAAGCGCTTAGCTTTAGCATTATTCATCAGCATAAGTATACGATTAAATAATTAGAATAAGTAATTTTGCTGATAAATAAATCTAATGTTTGCTCTTTTTTGTTTATCTAGTATTATTTACTTAAATAATCCAGTTATATAAGTGATAAGTAATACGGTTTGATTAAACTAATTGCGTAATATTTATCTCGCATTAAACGGAAAATTTATCGGACTTAAACACCCTAAACAGGTTTCTCTGAGATTTCATGTCTGGTGGGAGTTTTAGGGTTGCACACTCAAGCTCCCTTGCCTGTGGAAGAAATTGAGTTGGGAGGTGATGTTTTTGTTTAGTTTATTGCTGTAAAAATTAAATTTAGTTACAAAATGTAACAACTCCTTTTATACTACTAAAGAATGATTTTTTAACGATCGCTATTGACTATTCTGTAGTATTAATGTATTATGAATTGCTGGGAGCTATAAGCTCGCACTCTATACAGTGTGCATCATGGCGAAATTCCAAGATATTATCAATTACTTTCGTCCATACTGGAAGCTGAGTATTTTCAGTATTGCAGCATCCAGTATTGAAGAGATTATTGATTTGGTTGTACCTTATGCGATCGGGCAGATTTTAAACATTTTGTCCGGTCAAGCGTTAGACAAACCACTTCAAAGGGCGATCGCAACCTTCGCAAACACCATCAATTACCCAGTAAGTCAACCTCTATCTTTAGGTGTATTACTGGGTTTAATTTTTGTGGTCACCGTATTGAGAGCGCCGACTCAGCCTTGGTTAACCAGTTGGTTTCACTGGGATATAACCTTTAGGGCGCGTCGAGATCAGAGCCAAAAAGCTTTAGAAAAAATTCTCACCCTACCACTGGAATTTTATGACGAAAATAACCCAGGACGTATTGCTGGAAGAGTAGCCAGAGGGATCACCAACCACACTTTCACCTATCCCGAAATGGCTGGACAGTTGATTCCTAAATTTTTCCGGGTTTTGGGAATTTTTGTGTTTATCTGGTTTGTGGAGTGGCGGATTGCGATTTTATATGTGATTTCCTTTGTAGTTATCCTTTTCTTTACCTTAAAGAAGTTGCAGCAGCTCGTTTGGCACGATAACCGCTTGGACAAATACATGGAAGACACCGACAGTCGCACATCCGAAATCATCACCAACATCAAAACAGTCAAAGCATTTGCCACAGAAGCAAATGAACTGAAGCGGCAAAAGCGACGTTTAGCACGTGAGTTCACGGTGGTTGATTATCGCATCCACAAAGGTTATATCCAACTGGGTACTTGGCGGAGGACTGTCATTCAGTTATGCGTGTTTACGATCCTAGGTTTGACTTTAGCGGCGACATTAAATGGCAGGATTTCCCTAGGTCACTTTATCATGACATTAACTCTTTCTAGCATGGCTTATGCCGAGTTGGAACCTATCAGCCTTTTAGCAGAGACTTTTGCCCGTCGTTATCCTTCAATGCTGCGGTTTCACGAGTTCTTAAAACAGCCATCTGGAGTTGATTCAGTTGGACTTTTAGATGAGCAACACGAGCAAGAAACACCACTACAATTTACTGGCAAAGTCGAGTTTTCTCACCTCAGTTTTGGGTATGACGCCAACCGCCGAGTTTTGCATGATATCAATTTACTCATTGAGCCATATCAAACCGTGGCGTTAGTAGGGCGATCGGGTTCTGGTAAATCGACTTTAGTGAAGTTGATGTTGCGATACTTTGAACCCCAAGCAGGTCAAATTCTGATTGATGGTCAAGATATTCGCACCTTGGATGTAGGTAAGTATCGGCGAAGGTTAGCCATAGTTCACCAAGAGGTAGACGTTTTCAACGGTACCTTGCTGGATAACCTTAAATATGGGAAGACTAATGCCAGTTTTGAGCAAGTTGAGGAAGCCTGTAGAATAGCCAGACTTGATGAAGTCGTGCTGCACCTACCCAAGGGTTACTACACTGTGGTTGGTGAGAGAGGCGTCAGATTGTCTGGTGGACAGAGACAGCGCTTAGGAATTGCTAGGGCGTTGTTGGTAGAACCAGACGTGTTGATTTTTGACGAAGCCACCTCCAGTTTAGATTACGAGTCGGAGCGTTCAATTCAGTTGGCAATGCAATCTATTCTAGGAACCCGCACCACAATTATCGTTGCCCACCGTCTGAGTACAGTACGGGAAGCAGATAAGATAGTGGTTCTGGATCAGGGCAAGATTGTAGAAGTTGGTAGCCATGATGAACTTTTGCATCACCAGGGGATTTATCGCCGCTTGCACTCGTTGCAAGAAACAGGCGAACTCCTGAATTAGGAGTAAGGGCGCGGAAACCGCGCCCCTACGGAATCTCAATTTTTTTGAAAAAAACTTTGCATTTCAAAAAAACTTGTGATACTATAGGCTCTAGTGGGCAGCAAGGGTCGATGTCCGAGTGGTTAATGGAGGCGGACTGTAAATCCGCTGGCTTACGCCTACGCTAGTTCAAATCTAGCTCGGCCCACATCTATGAGTTAGAAGTGACAAGTGAAACTTATTACTTCTAACTCCTAACCCTCAATTATAAATTTGCCCGTGTGGCTCAGTGGTAGAGCACACCCTTGGTAAGGGTGAGGTCATGAGTTCAATCCTCATCACGGGCTTTTTAAAATTTGTATTTAAAGTAACGAATTTATAGGGGTTGTAGCTTGTAAAGGATTTCAGATCTACAAAAATCTAGGTATCCTGCAAGCTATTTTGGCTATGAATTGACCATCATTATCGTAACTTTGGGTATTCTGCTTGTCTTTTTGGCTATGAATTGGCTATGATTGTAGAGAATGTATTATTCTCATAGCCAAAAATAAGAGTTATGAACACAGTACAGAAAGCCGTTAAGGGATCAGTAGGTATTGAAACTTTTCAAGAGCGATTACGGTTGAGACTGCCAAGAAAAATCTGTGGTAACAACAATAGATACATAACACTTGGTTTAGCCGATACAACAGAAAATCGAAAATTAGCCGAACAAAAAGCGCATCAAATAGAACTAGATATCCAAGCTGACTGCTTTGATGAAACACTGTCTAAGTACAAGCAACAGCGACACTTATCCATAGTTAATCCAAAGGAACCGCAGAAAGTACTAAATATTTCCGAATTATGGGATAGGTATATTGACTACAAGAGCCAATCGTTAAAACCTCGTACTCTAGATAAACTAGCTGTACTTGAGAAACACATTAAACGCTGCCGTTATCAATTATTAGATGAAGCGATTAAGATTCGGATTGGACTTTTGCAACAAACTACTAATTCACAAGCCAAAGATGTATTAATGTACCTTTCAGCAGCTTGTAAATGGGGAATTAAACATGGTTTAGTGACTTCTAATCCCTTTGATGGAATGTATAATGAACTTCCCAAGCATAAATGGCAGGAAGATTCACAACCTAATGCTTTCAGTGAAGAGGAAAAGCAAAAGATTATACAGGCTTTTAGAAATCACAAACCATCAAAAGGGATTGGCTACAGTTATTACGTGAGCTTTATTGAGTTTTTATTCTTAACTGGCTGTAGACCTTCAGAAGCTATCGGTCTTCAATGGAAGCATATTATGCCTGATTGCTCTAGAATTACTTTTGAAAGCGCATTAGTTCAAGTTGGCAATGGTGAAAGGGTCAGAGTTAATAGTTCTAAGAATAATAAAAAGCGAGTTTTTCCCTGCAATCAACAACTACAGCAATTACTTCTAACCATTAAGCCAGAAAATCTTGAGCCAGAGTCATTAGTATTTCCATCCCCAGAAGAATTATCAATTCATTACAGAAACTTTTCCCGCCGTGCTTGGGATAAAATAGTAGATCCCATAGTAGAACGCAAAACAACTCCTTACTCTTGTCGCGATACTTTTATCTCCGAACAAATTGCCAAAGGCGTTCCTACTGCGGTGGTGGCCAAGTGGTGCGATAATTCTGTAGAGATTATCGAACAAAAATATCTTGATTCTAATCTTTTAGAGCAACTTAAACCCTTGTAGTCAGTAGGTCGCTACGCCATAAATACCAACCTTTGAAAGAATATTACGGAATTGGCACAGAACGTAACAACCGTTCCATGACAGTTCTCGATCTGCGTCCTCCGGCAGGGATAAGGCGATGGCAAAGAACATAAGGCGCGAGAAATTTTATGTCATCAGGAATAGCGTAATCGCGATCGCAGAGAAAAGCCAGGGCTTGAGTTGCCCGTTGTAATGCAATAGTACCGCGAGGACTAACACCGAGGGTGATTTCTTCATCAAGCCTTGTTGCCCGTACCAAATCGAGAATGTACTGCTGTAGTGAAGTGTCAACTTTGACCTGGGAGCAGATTAGGCGCAATTTCTGTACTTGCTCTAGGGTAATGCAAGGCTCCAAATCAGAGAAACTATGCTTAGAAAAAGATTGCAGCATTTGCAACTCTTCGGCTTCAGTAGGATAACCCAGGCTCAACGACAACATAAAGCGATCCATCTGCGCTTCTGGTAGGGGAAAGGTACCTTGGTACTCAATTGGGTTCTGAGTGGCAATCACAAAAAAAGGTATAGGAACAGCACGAGAAAAGCCATCGACTGTCACCTGCTGCTCTTCCATAACTTCCAACAAAGCTGATTGAGTACGGGGCGTGGCGCGGTTGATTTCGTCGGTTAGGAGTACATTGGCAAAGACTGGACCAGGGAGAAAGTTAAAATCGCCACTTTTGGGGTTCCAGATATTGGTACCAGTGATGTCTGTTGGTAGTAAATCTGGGGTACATTGTATCCTTTGAAACTTCCCGTCAATAGAACGAGCGAGAGATTTAGCGAGGAGGGTTTTGCCAACTCCAGGAACATCTTCTAGCAGTGCATGACCGCCAGATAGCAAGGCAACTAAGACTAAGCGTATTGCCTCGGTTTTACCAACAATAGTCAGAGCTAGATTTTGTCTCAGAGCGTCAATTTGTTCTCTCATTGAATTGGGGAGTGGGGCAATGGGGCATAGGGAATGGGGTTCCCTATGTTTAGTGTTCCCTCATTGGAACTTAATTAACACTCAGTGCTAAAAAAAGCTTTAGCGGCAGCGCTGTCAAGTTGAATCTGTGTTTTTAGGGCTTCTAAAGAAGGAAATTTTTGTTCTGGTCGTAAAAATTTTTCTAGTTGCACTGTCAGTTTTTTACAATATAAATCACCAGACCAATCTAATAAATGGACTTCTGCAGATGGATCCATACCATTAACCGTTGGGCGAAGACCTATATTCATGACTCCCAAACAGTCATGCACAACAGCATCTGGTACTTCACCCAAGCTTTTAACACGCACTGCGTAGACACCAAAACGAGGTAAAAACTTCTGTTTTGGCAGTTTTAGGTTAGCGGTAGGAAAGCCGATGGTTCTACCCAGTTGTTGACCTTCAATGACAGGACCAATGAGAGTGTAAGGACGTCCTAATAGTTGGTTCGCCCGTTCGACGTCGCCGCGCTGGAGATGTTGACGAATCAATGACGTGCTGATCCGTGGTGCTGTAGTCTCTGTGAGCGAGTCATCAAGAGAAGTTTCGAGGGTAACGATGGTAACGGGAATGCCGTACTTGCTGGCAATCGATTGTAAATCGCTGGCTGTACCGCTACGCCTGCTGCCAAAACGAAAATCTTCTCCAACGCTAATTTTTTTGCACTGGAGTTGTTGTACTAGAATCTTTTCGACAAACTCTTCGGGAGTTAAAGCAGATAATTCTTTGTCGAAGGGCAGTAGTACGAGTTGTTCTACCCCAAGCGATTGCAATTGATTAACTTTTTCATCTAGCGGAGTTAATAAATCATGAGGTTGCCCAGTAAAAAATTCCTGTGGGTGGGGATTAAAAGTGACTACTGTTGAGTAGGCGTGTGGGAGAGACGCGGAATCGTTTTCCCCTGTTGTCTCTCCACTCCTTTCTGGCGGCAATATTGGTTGAATCACTTGCTGATGACCTCGATGGACACCGTCAAATTTACCAAGAGCAATAATAGTTGGCGTTAAAGCCAATTCAGTTGAAGAAGTAACCCACACAAAACACCCATTTTGAGACAGATTTAGCACGTCGGTATTGGGATTTTAGGTTTGTTGAGCGATCAACCAAGAAGAGGCGAGGAAAAACCAATTAAAAAATTTTGAATGTTGTATTCTTAATTTTTAATTTATTTTTTCCGCTCTCACTCTTGAATGCTGATAGCTCTTGATCACCAATTTAATCTAAAATCCACAGTTGCTCCGACTGTAACTACTCATGGAGAACACTAGCTAACAGGAAAAGGTTCTGATAAGGAGGACACTTCTAAAGGAACCTGGAGTCTAGTTCCTTCGCGTGCCATGATGGCATGAGGAAACTTTTTCGTCACTTCTTCCCCAACACGATCTAAAAACTCATCATCATGGGATGGATCGTGGTGAAAAATCACTAGAGTTTTGACATTAGCAGCTTTGGCGACCTTCACAGCTTCTTGCCATGTTGAATGTCCCCAGCCAATTTTCGATTTTGTTGGTAAATGATATTCCTCATCGGTATAAGTGGAATCGTAGATCAGGATGTTGGCATCACGAGCCAACCACAAAACATTTTCATCGAACCTGTCTGGAAAATGTTCCGTATCGGTAATGTAAGCAGCCGCACCACCATGCCAGTTGACTCGGTATCCCACAGCTTCGCCAGGGTGGTTAAGCGGTGCGGTTTCTATAATAATTTCATGATTGATGTGTATGGGTTTTCCTGGGACAACGTCGTAGAAATTCAAATTCGCCTGCATAATCTGCAAGGGTACGGGAAAGTTGGGATGTAGCATTTGGTCATTGAGACGCTGTTCTACAGTGGAACCATCTGGTGCGATCGCCCCATAAATATGAAAATTGTTTCCCTTGACAAATCCAGGCGTAAAGAAGGGAAAACCCTGCATGTGGTCCCAGTGGGAGTGAGTAAAGAAAATATATGCTTCTGTGGGCATTTGGGGCAACAAAGATTGCCCTAAAACATGTAGTCCGGTCCCACCATCAAAAATTAAGCGTTTACCGCCCACTTGCATCTCAACACAAGGGGTATTACCACCATAACGAACGGTGTGTGGTCCAGGACAGGGAATGCTGCCGCGAACGCCCCAAAAATACACGCTAAATTGGTTCTCTATCCTAAACATGGGTGTTGCTTACTGGACTGAGCGGGCGATCAATACAAAAATCGTAGCTGTGTGATTGCTGTTAAGTTGCTTGGCTGGAATAATCAAGACTTTAGGTTATGGTTGTTTGGTTGTAGGCAAAACAGGGATGTTAATCTTTTTTTTGCAGAGACAGTCTACTTGGTAGAGAGAGAATTTATTAATAGAATAGCGTACACTTTTTTGACTGCTTTTGCTAATCAAAATGAAATCTGACTAGACATAAGCTTTAAGATACTGGCAATTTTTAAGGTCGCTCCTAACTTTATAACCTAAATTTTGGCGTGATGCATTTAACACTCGCTCCCATAGCTTTGCGTAAAATAACAGATAAGCTGATGCACTTGTTTGTGGGAGTTTTGTATTTTATGGGAACTTGAATTCCCACTCAGACAATTGGTGTATTCCAGTTGCATAAGTTAGATTGTATTGCAATGGCGTGATGGTGATGTAGTTTCTGCGGATGATATGCACGTCGAGCGGTAAATTTTGAGGCAAATTGGCACATGTGGGCGGTTCTACATCTTCAAGAAGTTCACCCGTTAACCAGTAGTATGTTTTCCCACGCGGATCGACTCGCTTGTCAAAAACATCAACGTAGCGTCGTACTCCTTGAGCTGCGATCGCCACTCCGGCAATTTCCGAGGGGATAACAGGTGGAATGTTGATATTGAGTAACATTACCTCTGGTAAAGGGTTTTGGGCAAGTTGTGCTACAAGGGTTTTGGCAAAGTCCGCAGCCGGTTGAAAGTCTTTATGGGTAAAGCTGGCAAGACTGAGGGCCACACTAGAAATGCCTTCAATCAAACCTTCCATTGCCGCAGAAACAGTACCAGAATAAAGAATTTCCGTTCCTAAATTTGCACCTTGATTAATACCAGAGAGAACCAAATCAGGTGGAGACTCCAGCAAAGCCCATAGTGCCAATTTTACACAGTCAGCAGGGGTACCATCGCAAGCCCAGGCTTTAACAGTAGGATGAAAAATTGACTCGACAATTTCGGCACGAATTGGTTGATGTAGTGTGAGTCCATGCCCAGTTGCTGAGCGTTCTCGATCTGGGCAAACGACAGAAACATCATGACCTGCTTCTGCTAAGGTGTTAGCTAAAGCACGTACACCTAAGGCAGAAATACCGTCATCATTGCTAATCAGTAATTTCATAGTCATTGGTCATT
>CAZZVG010000064.1:0-11992 GCA_964657295.1 Iningainema sp.
TGGGAAACACTCATTCAGTGCTGGCTCGTCTTTGCGTGAAGCTAATTCATACTTCAAATCAACAACGCCACTTCCGCTTAATATTCTTTAACATTTCGAGATCCGCTTTTTTAAACTCTTTTGCTTTTAAGAGCGCTTGTTGCTTGTCTACCTCAGTGAGTTTTTCTGCCAACGCCTTTAGCCTGACAGTGGGCTGCTCAACAATGTCTAGTAACAATATTTCAAAATGATTCGCCATGTGAGCGATCGCTGTAGCATTAAACAAGTCTGTGTTATAATTGAACCTAGCAGATAGACCTTCCACTCCCTCTGAAAGGAAAAGCTCTAGATCAAATTGCACCGTTGTGCTGTCAATCTCAAGTAAGCTCAAAGTCAGTCCAGAAAGCTCCAAGTTCGTCGTCGGTACATTCTGGAGAGCGAACCATACTTGAAATAATGGACTGTAACGAAGGCTCCGCTTTGGTGCCAATTCCTGTACTAACTTTTCAAACGGCAGATCTTTGTGAGAATAGGCTCCTAAAGTTACCTGGCGTACCCTTGCAAGCAACTCCCGGAAGCTAGGATTGCTTGACAAATCTGTACGCAATGCCAGTGTATTAACGAATAACCCCATCAATCCCTCAAGTTCAACTCGGTTACGACTGGCAATGGGAGAGCCGACGACAATATCTTCTTGACCAGAATAGCACGAGAGTAAAATCGTAAAAGCAGCCAGCAGGGTCATGAACAGAGTCACCCCCTCCTGTTGGCTCAGCCCCTTCAGTTTTTCGGTGAGTGTCTTGGGGAGTACAAATGGGTAGTGTGCACCCCGATAAGTTTGCACAATTGGGCGTGGTTGATCTGTCGGGAGTTCCAGTAGTGGCGGAGCTCCAGCCAACTGTTGTTTCCAGTACTGGAGTTGAGTCTCCAAGACTTCCCCAGTCAGCCAATTACGTTGCCAACAAACGAAATCAGCATACTGAATGGGCAGTTCTAGCAAGGGTGAAGGAATTCCCGTGGAGAAGGATGTATACAGCACAGACAATTCCTGAATGAATATTCCTATTGACCAGCCATCAAAGATAATATGGTGCATTGTCACCAGTAGCACATGCTCCTCCTTCCCCAGCCACAGCAAGGTGACTCGCAGCAATAGATCATTGGTCAAGTCAAAGGGTTGTTGAGCCTCAAGAGCGGCTAACCGTCTCACAAAGGCGGACTGCTCTCGTTCTGGTAAAGATTGCAAGTCCACTATCGGTAAGTTTACAGATGGACTGGGATCAATCACCTGGACTGCGGTGCTATTCTCCATCAAAAAGTTGGTGCGTAATATTTCGTGACGCCGCACGATTTCTTGCACAGCCATTTCCAAAGCCACTACATTGAGGGTACCGCCCAGACGAACAGCGGCGGGTATGTTGTAGGTGGCACTTCCTCCTTCGAGTTGGTTAAGGAACCAGAAGCGTTCCTGGGCAAAGGAGAGGGGTAGCTCTCTCTGCCGGGAAACCGACTTGATGGCAGATGTCGGCAGCCCTAACTTAGCCTGACTGTTCGCCTCAATGGACTTGCTGAGCTCTGCTACGGTGGGGAATTCAAACAAACTGCGCAGAGGCAACTCCACTTGGAAGGCTTGATGCACCCGCGAAATGACTTGACTAGCTAGCAGAGAATGTCCTCCTAAGGTAAAGAAGTTGTCATGGATGCCGATTTCAACCCCTAAGATATCAGTCCATAAATTGGCTAGGACTTCTTCAATAGGAGTACAGGGTGGAACAAAGCCAACTTCTAAACTCCTCTGGGAAGTATCCGGTGTTCTTAAGGCAGAGCGGTTTACCTTGCCGTTCAGCAAAAGTGGTAGGGTTTCCAGCACGACAAAAACTGAAGGCACCATGTACTCAGGCAACCGCTTCAATAAGAAGTTTCGTAGTTTACTCGTTGTTAGTGTCTGCTCGTTACTGGGGACAACATAGCCCACTAACTGCTTGTCACCGGATTGAGTTTCCCGCGCCAGCACTACAGTCTCACGCACATCTGGGTGTTGAGCTAATACCGCCTCAATCTCCCCAAGTTCAATGCGGAAGCCGCGAATCTTCACTTGATGGTCAATTCGTCCCAAGAACTCAATGTTTCCATCTGGCAAGTAACGTGCTAAATCCCCAGTTTTGTAAAGGCGGGTTCCAGGTTCTTGACAGAAGGGATTGGGGATGAATTTAAGAGCAGTCAGTTCGGGGCGATTGAGGTAGCCACGTGCCAGTCCTTCGCCACCTATGTGTAATTCCCCTGGCACACCAATAGGAACTGATTGCCCAAAAGAGTCTAGTAAATAGATTTGTGTGTTAGCAATCGGGTAACCAATAGGAACAATGGGTAAATCGGAATGGCGCTTGCAAACCCAGAAAGTAACATCAATGGCAGCTTCAGTGGGACCGTAAAGATTATAGAGTTGGGCATTTAGACGAGCGAAAAAACGTTTCTGGAGTTCAAAGGGCAGCGCCTCGCCACTGCAAATCACATGCTTGAGACAATTACATACCTCAAGTCTTGGCTCTTCAAGGAAAACTTGCAGCATGGAGGGGACAAAATGGATCGAGGTGATTTGCTGGCTAGCAATCAGCTTGACTAAATAGGCACTGTCTTGATGACCTCCCGGTTGGGCGAGAACCAGACGAGCACCATTCAGCAATGGCCAGAAAAACTCCCAGATTGAAACATCGAAGCTGAAGGGAGTCTTTTGCAAAACACCATCTGTTTCCGTTAAGTGATAGACATCTTGCATCCAGAGCAAACGATTGCATAATCCCATGTGGGTGTTCATTACGCCCTTGGGTTTGCCTGTAGAGCCAGAGGTGTAAACTACATAGGCAAGATTTTTGATTGTTACCCCGCTAACCGGGTTTAATTGGTACTGCAAACCAGAGCCGTCAGTATTGGCTTTCCAGTCTGTGTCTAAACAGATGACTTGCGCCTGACTTCGAGGCAATGTCTTTACCAAGTGTTGCTGCGTCAACAACACTGGCACTTGAGTCTCCGCCAACATCAAGGTTAATCGCTCTTTGGGATACGTTGGATCGAGAGGTACGTAAGCCCCTCCTGCTTTCAGAATGCCTAGCAGTCCAATCACCATTTCCAGTGAGCGCTCTAGACAAATACCAACGATGACTTCTGGTTTCACACTCAGTGTTTGCAAGTGGTACGCTAGTTGATTAGCCTGATGATTCAGATCTCGGTACGTTAGCTGCTCATCTTTAAAGACGACTGCCACAGCATCAGGTGTTTGCTCCACTTGAATTTCAAATAGCTGATGGATACACTGAAGTTTGGGGTAATTTGTCGCGGTATTATTCCACTCCACTAGTAACTGATGGTGTTCTGTTGCAGTCAAGATGGGTAGGTCTGTTAGTCGTTGATCTGGATTAGCGACGATGCCTGACAGTAAAGTCTGGAAATGTCCCACCATTCGGGTGATGGTGGCAGCGTCGAATAAACCTGTATTGTACTCAAAAGATGCCTCCAAACCCAGTTGCGTGTCTGTTATAGCCAAAGTCAAATCAAATCGTGACGTCGTGCGATCGATTTCTATGGGACTTGAACACAACTCCCCAAGTTCCAGATCTGGCATTGCGGCACCCCAAAAGACAAACATCACCTGAAAAAACGGGTTCTGGCTCAAAATTCGCTCTGGCTGCAGTTCTTCTACCAGCTTCTCAAAAGGTAAGTCTTGGTGAGCATAAGCCGTTAATGCAACCTCACGGACTCGAGCCAAAAGTTCCCGGAAACTAGGATTGCCTGATAAATTTGCACGCAAAACTAAAGTGTTGACAAAACAGCCGATTAGTGGATCTGTCTCACCGATTTTGCGGTTATTAATGGCTGTACCAATAGATAATTCCTCTTGGGTGCTGTAGCGGTAAAGTAATATCTGGAATGCTGCTAGTAGAGTGATAAACAGAGTGGCTCCTTCACTCTGGCTGAGTTTTTTCAGCATTGCACTCAGGCTGGGTGATAGTTTAAAGGAAATTTGCTCGCCTACCCAGCTTTGAATGGCTGGGCTGGATCTATCTGTAGGTAAAGCCAAGACAGGAGGTGCATCAGCTAACTGTTGTTTCCAATAAGCTATCTGTTCTTGAAGAACTGCCCCTTGCAACCATTGCCGCTGCCAGTGAGCAAAGTCAGCGTATTGAATGGATAACTCTGGTAGCAGAGAAGGCTTACCTACAGAAAAGGCTTTGTAGAGTGCTGCTAGTTCCTGAATGATGATTCCACATGACTTGGCGTCTGAAACAATGTGATGCATGACAAACAGCAACACATTCTCTGCCTCACCCAGCTTCAGCAACGTGACTCGCAGCAAGGAACCTTGTGCCAGATCAAAAGGATGCTGAGCCTCGTTAGTTGCTAACTGCTGAACCTTGATTTTTTGCGTAGTTTTGGGCAGATCTGTCAAATCTACCACTGGTAGGGTAAAATTAAGGGAGGGAGAGATCACCTGAACGGGTTGCCCGTTTGCCATTGCAAAAGTCGTCCTTAAGACTTCATGACGCCTCACGATTTCGTTGAAGCTTTGCTCTAGGGCAGCTACATGCAGCCAACCTTTCAGATGCATGGCTTGGGAAATGTTATACGCAATATTACCTGGTTGCAACTGGTCAAGGAACCACAGGCGCTGCTGGGCAAAGGATAGGGGAAAAGAGTTGGACTCTCTACTTTGGGGATTTATTTGTAGTTGTGAGAAGGCTTCCCCTTTTTTTTTGTTTAGCCGTTGTGCCAGAAGCTTTAGTTTTTCTGGGGAAAGCCCAGCGAGTCGTTGAGAAAAGTCACTCATTGAAACCTCCTACCGCTTGTGATGCCAGTATTTCCTGTGCCTCATCTTCCGACAGTTGCTCAATTTCTGCTAATGCTTGCGCCAGCGCTTCGCAATCTGTCTGTTCAGTCAGCTTTTGGATAATCACCTCAGCCAACTCAGCTACAGTGGGCGCAATAAAAAAGTTATTATAAGGCAATTCGATCTCAAAGGTTTTGCACAGTCGAGAAACGAGCTGGGCAGCAAATAAAGAATCTCCTCCCAACTCAAAGAAATTGTCGTGGATACCCACCAGTTCAATACCTAGAATTTGTTGCCAAACATCAGCAAGTGTGCGTTCAATTTCGTTAGAGGGAGCAACATAAGCATTCCTCAGGCGAGGACGAGGATGAGTTGGTTTGGACGCTAATTCTTTATTGAACGACTTGACAAAATGCTGGCGGTGAATTTGGCTGGGAAAATCTTGCGTTGAAACAATGATTTGGGGCACTGTGCTACTATAGAGAATACGTCTAAACGCCTCGATCGCTTCTGCAAGAGTCATTCCTGTCACGATCTCTTCCCCTGTCATCGCTTTATGCCGTGCTTCAACGGCAACTGCCATGCCTAATCCTTTCCATCTATCCCAGTTGATTGATATGGTGAAACTGCTATTTTGAGAGGTTCTGTAGTGAGCAAATGCGTCAAGAAAGGCATTTTCAGCCGTATAGTCTACAATTCCTAGTCCACCTGTAAATGAACTTAGTGATGAACACTGAACAAAGAAATCTAGTTTCGTTTCCTTAAATAAAAGATCAAGTACTCGTGTTCCTTTGACTTTCGGTGCTAGAGCACTTGCTACCGCTTGTTGTGTTGTTAGTTGAATCATGCCTCCCCCTGGAACTGCTGCTGCATGAATCACTCCATGAATCTCGCCAAATTGGTGATTGGCTTTTTGGATTGCTGCCGACATTTGTTCTCGGTTGGTGATGTCGGCGTTGATTACCATAACCTCTGCACCCAAGGCTTCAATGGTTTGCAATTTCCGAATTTTCGAGCTGACTACATCTTGTGGCTCGTGAGTTAACAACCATTGTTCCCACTCGGAATGATTGGGAGTTGGCGATCGCCCAATCAGTATAAGTTTTGCTTGTACAGTCTGTGCCAAATATTCTGCAAGTGCTAAACCAACACCTCCTAAGCCACCTGTAATTAAGTAAACTCCCGAATCCCTCAACCGAGGATTCCTTTCAACATCTTCATCTAATTGGACTGGTTGAAAATCTTGTACCCAACGATGAACGCCACGGTATGCTATGATCTGATCTTCTGAAGCAATGGTTGTGAATTCTGCCAGCAATTGGTCGATGAGTTTTTCTTCAAGCCAACTTTGTTTTAATGGAAGATCAATATCAATGCTACGACAGGTAATGTTTGGGTACTCTAGCGGCATAACCTTACACAGTCCCAGAACAAGCGCTTTTTCTGGACACAGCACCTCTAAACCCGTCACTTCCTGCATATTGTTTGACACAATCCCAATTTCAATAGAATCTGTCAAATTTTGTTCTCCCATCGCCTGCGCCAGAAACAGCAGGCTATAAAAGCCCAAGACTTCTGCTGATTCTGGGTGATCAACATCTGTGACACTCCATAAATGAACAATGGTTTTTGGCTTTTTGCCTAATGTGCTAAGTTTTGTCAGCAAGGTGTCGTAGTCATGACGTTGTTGAGGGTTAATCGTATACAGGCGATCGCTCTGGTGGTTAAATTGCTCCCCTACTCTAACAGCGATCGCATCCTGATCAGCAAGTGCCAGTTGCTTCACCATTTTTTCACCCAAGCCGCACTCATCCACAAACACTAACCAGCAACCCGGCTCAACGGCTGAAAACTCTGTTTTCAAAAGCTGTGGTAACATCGAGCGTTTCCATGATGGGATGTAGAACCAGTCAGCAATGTTCGGCTTTTTCGGCGGATTTTTTGGCTCAACGAGCGCAGTGAATGCAGCAGCTACTCTGTTGCTGACTAACGCAGAAGCTTGAGCCACAAAAACATCGTGCCCAAACGCTTCGGATTCCGAAAAAGCCACCACCTTCACAAACCGATGGGCTTGTAGTTTCTCATACCACTGATCTTGAGATAAAAATGGATTACCTCGGCTGCGTTCTTCATCTTCTAACGGATGCATGAGCAAACCATCCGTGATGTCGAATCTTAACTGAGGTTCAGTGATCTCCCACAGCAGCAAGAAACCTCCCGGCGCTAATAAAGAATGCACATGCTCAAGAGTTTTTCCCAGATTGCGGGTCACATGCAACACATTGACTGCCACCACCACATCAAAGCTGTGGCTAGAGTACCCCTGTTCTTGAGGAGGTCGCTCAATGTCGAGAAAACCATATTCAACAAATGGATAGGCGCTAAACTTCTTTTTGGCTTCATTCAGGAACAAACCACCGACGTCAGTAAAGGTGTAGTTTGTTTGTGTTAACGGCAACACAGGCAGCAATTCTGCTGTAACAACACCCTGCCCGCCCCCGATTTCCAGAATTCTAAGGTTTAGGTTTGGTGGTAACGACTTCACCATCACCTCTAGGCTTGCCCGCATAATTTCTTTAAAGTAGGTATTCAAGGGCAATTCTGACTTTGAACTTTCTGTTCTGTTGCCTACCGCAGCAAAATACAACCCCAACGGTTCTTTTTTTCCAATCAGCACCTCTGCTAGATTTTCCCCACATTGCTGCACAATCTCCAGGATTTGGGGTGTAATTCCAAATCTTAGTCTAGCTTCTTCTAAAAGAGTATTAAAAAAGTCTGGGGAAAATGGCACAAGGTTAGTAAACGAACCCTGCTCTTGTTGTAACTGACCTTGCTCTACAAGTACATCCAAAAAGCGACACAACAATTGCCGATAACGAGGAAGAATATGAAATTCTTCACATAACTGTTCAAAAGAATACTTTTTGGCGGCATTGTCAAAAGCACCCAAGCGCCTGAGAGCCTGATTTATGTATGCAGTGCATAAACGATCTAAGCACTGTTTATTCTCCAGATAATTTTGTTCGTTAAGATCTGAAATTCCAGCATGAGCGTGTTTCCGACCTGCCGCTACTAAAGATATCCAAAGCTCTTTTGATGTTGGATTATGCGTGAGTTGTTCTCCTGAAGGTGCTTGTTTTTGTGGTTCAATCCAGTAACGCTGGCGCTCAAAGGGATAGGTGGGCAAGGGGATACGATGACGCCGTTGATTGGCGTAAAATTCTGACCAATCCACTTGTACTCCCGCCAGCCAGAGTCGCCCCAAAGTGTTCAACAAGAAAGCGACATCCGACTGTTGATCTTGAGGATGGCGTATTGAAGAGAGTACCACCTGCTCCTTAATTTGATGCCTCATCGTGAAGGTGCTCAAAGTTCCTCCAGGACCGACTTCTAGCAGAATTCGCTCTGGATCTTTAAGCAACTCGGTAATTCCCTCGCTAAAACGCACCGAGGAGCGCAAATGCTCAGCCCAATAACTTGCAGATGTTGTTTGCTCCAGTGTAATCCAAGTACCAGTCAAGTTAGACACAAAGGGAATTTCTGGGGGTTTGAGGTTGACTCTTTTGACGGCGAGAGTGAATTCCGCCAAGATGGGATTCATCATTTCCGAATGAAATGCATGGGAAGTCTGTAGAAGGCGACAGTCCACACCTTGCGCCAACAGACGGTGTTGCAAATCATTGATTGCATCTGTATTTCCCGAAACGACACATAAAGAGGGGGCGTTGTTCGCTGCTAAGGAAAGTTTCTCACCTAGCAGTGGGATGATTTCCTTCTCTGGTAGTGGTACACTCAGGATACTTCCATATGGCAATTGCTGCATGAGCCTTCCTCGAGTTGCCACTAGTGTTAAGGCATCTTCCAGGGAGAAGACTCCAGCTAGACACGCAGCTACATACTCACCTATGCTGTGACCAATCATCACCTGAGGACAAACACCCCATGCCATCCACAACTTGGCTAGAGCGTATTCGGTGACAAATAGTGCGCTCTGGCTAATATAAGTCTGTTTTAATTGCTGTGCTGCTTGTTGCTCTTGTTCTTCACCCGGATAAAGCACATGGCGTAAATCTAGACTAAGGTATGGTTTGAGTTGTTCACAGCAAAGATCAACGAGATCGCGAAATATCGGCTCAGTTTGGTAAACTTCCCGACTCATATTCACATACTGCGCCCCTTGCCCAGGAAACATAAAGGCAATCGATCGCTTCTTGGTTTCGAGGAATTGAGTGAAAACTTGTTGACCATCTGGTGATTTCAATGCTATAATAGCTTCTGTCAAATCTAGGCAGACTAGCATCCGTCGATAGCTAAAAGCCCAACGCCCAATCTGCAACGTATAGGCAGCATCAGCTAAGTTCGTTTCAGGATGCTGTTCGAGATACTCAGCTAAATTGATTGTCGCCGTTTCCAGTGCCGAATCTGTTTTAGCCGAAACTACCAATAGTTGAAACCTTCTCTCCAGTCCGCCTGCTTCTCCTAAAACAGGCGCTTCTTCCAAAACGATATGTGCATTAGTTCCTCCAATCCCAAAGGAACTGACTCCTGCTCGGCGGGGTATCCCGTGGGTTTCCCATTTGCACAACTTGGTATTGACGTAGAATGGGCTGTTGGCGAAATCAATCTTAGGATTGGGCTGCTCAAAGTGCAAGCTGGGTGGAATCATCTGATGTTTGAGTGCCAGGATAGTTTTGATGAGACTTGCCACACCAGCTGCTGTGCCTAAATGACCGATGTTCGTTTTGACTGAACCGATCGCACAGAAACCCAATTTGTTCGTACTGGCACGAAACACTTTGGTCAGCGCCGCGATTTCAATGGGATCACCGAGATTTGTACCAGTTCCGTGGGTTTCGATATAGGTGATTGTATCAGGTGCAACAGAGGCGATCGCCAAAGCTTCAGCAATCACCTTCGCTTGACCCTCAGTACTGGGTGCTGTGTATCCTGCTTTTAATGAACCATCATTGTTTATTTCAGCACCTTTTATCACCGCATAAATACAGTCACCATCTGTCAACGCTTCCTCTAATCTTTTGAGTACAACAATCCCCACACCGTTACCGCCAATAGTTCCTTGTGCCTTGGCATCAAAGGCTCGGCAGTGACCATCAGGTGAAGCAATACCACCCTCAAGATACAAATAACCTTCCTTTTGAGCAGCGATCGTCACACCACCAGCCAGTACCATATCACACTGGTAATTCAGCAAGCTTTGGCACCCCATTTGAACAGCTACCAATGATGTAGAACAAGCAGTGCCAACATTAACACTCGGTCCCTTCAAATTCAACTTGTAGGAAACTCGTGTAGGTACAAAGTTTTGATCATTACCAATCAAAACTTGCGAAGAACTCACCAAATTGAAAATTTCCGGGTGGGAAATCAGATTTCTCAGCAAGTAAGTATTTAGGGCAGCACCAGCGTAAACACCAATCAGACCTTCATAAGTGTTAGAATTATAGCCAGCATTCTCAAGAGCTTCCCAGGCACACTCTAAAAAAAGACGGTGTTGGGGATCCATGACTTCAGCTTCTCTGGGTGTAAAGCCAAAGAATGAAGCATCAAACATTTCAATGTCTTCTAGCACAGGACTGGCTTTGACATAATTTGGATCATTCAGCAAAGCTAAGTCTACGCCTGAAGCAACCAACTCTTCATCAGTAAAGAATGAAATCGATTCTCGACCATCACACAGATTCTGCCAAAACTGCTCAATAGTTTTAGCTCCTGGAAACCGACCAGCCATACCGATTATAGCTATAGATTCCAAAGAATCATCTGTTTCCCGCTTAGCCATTTGTACTCCTCCTTTGCTGCTTCAGTTGCTTTTGCGTTTTTATTGCCTGTTTTTTCCTGTTGGCACGGCTGTTGTCGGGAAACACAGATTGTTCAGCCTCCTGATCCTGGGCTAAATACTGTGCAAATGCGCTCACAGTTGGATGTGTAAATAAGTCAACTACTGAGATATCAAGGTTGAAAGTTTCTCGCATCTTGCTACACACCGGAATCGTCAAGAGTGAATCACCACCGAGATCAAAGAAGTTGTCATAAATACCTATCTTTTTCAACTGGAGGACTTTAGCCCAGATATCGGCTATGACTTTCTCAGTAGAGGTGTGGGGTGGGACAAAGTTTTGAGCCACAACAGAAGACTTGCTTAGCTCAGGGGTGGGTAAGGCGGAACAATTGCCCTCTAGCTGCAGAAAGGTTCCTAATTGAGCATGAGGTTTAGCGACAATATTATGTATTATTGCTTCAATATGCTCCAGTATTCTTGTGACAGTGAGGGCTTGAAAGCGACGTAAATCGTAACGGACTTCCAACCTTAACTGTGAACCTGGGACTACGACAAAAGCGATGGGATAGTTGGAGCTTGCAAAGGAACGAACATTATCAATCTCTAAATTTCCTGTTGATAGCCCAGAAATATCTACTACGGAATTTTGAAACACGAAAATGCTTTCAAACAAAGGCAACCCTCTTGGCACATCACTCCAACTCCGAACTTGTGCTAGAGGACTATGCTCATACTGGCGTAGCTTGATTTGTTGAGATTGTAGATTCTTAAGCCAAGGTAAGAGATAATCAACTGGAGTTACCTGCACCCGCACTGGTAAAGTGTTGATAAAAAGTCCTACCATAGCCTCAACACCAGGCAGTGTCACTGAGCGACCCGATACAACTGTTCCAAAGAGCACATCTTCGTTACCACTGTAGTGACTCAAGAATAAAGCCCAAGCTGCCAACACCAGAGTGTTTACTGTCAAATGGTGCTGTTTTGCTAGAGACTTCAGTGCTACGGTGGTTGCTGATGACACAAAAATATACTCTTGACAAAAACTTGCATCTTTAGTACGACCGTCGGCTGGCACAGGGGTTGGCGATCTAAAGCCTTGAAGAACTTGCCGCCAGAATGTTTCTGTCTCCGATAGATTCTGCTGCTTCAGCCAAGCAATATAGTCTCGATAGGGACGGCTTGGTTCTAAGTTGACACTCTGACCTTGGCTTAGTGCTTCGTAGATGGAAAAGAATTCCTTTAAAAGTATATTTAGGCACCATGCATCCAGCACAAGGTGGTAAGCGCTCCAGATAAATTGATACGTGTCCTCGCTGATCCTGAGAAGAGCCAACCGCATCAATGGAGGTTCAGAAAGCTCAAAGCCATGTCTTTGGTCTGCTTGTAGATAG
>CAZZVG010000065.1:0-11892 GCA_964657295.1 Iningainema sp.
GGGATATCCCAATCTTTTTGTGATTGGCGACTTGGCACATTTTGCTCATCAAAATGGTAAACCGCTTCCTGGTGTTGCACCCGTGGCAATGCAGCAAGGAGAATACGTTGCTTCATTGATTAAACAGCGAATGAACAATAAGACATTACCACCATTTTCTTATGCAGACCGAGGTAGTTTAGCAGTCATTGGGCAAAATTCTGCGGTGGTAGACTTAGGTTTCATCAAGTTTACAGGTTTTATAGCGTGGATGTTCTGGCTGTTGGTTCACATATACTTCTTAATTGAGTTTGACAACAAGCTTCTGGTTATGCTTCAATGGGGTTGGCACTATTTCACTAGAAGTCGTCGGGCAAGATTGATTACAGGTGAAGAATTACTAATATCCCCAGAAGTGGACGAAAAAAGTAATTTTTATGCCTCGGTAAACGGCGAATCAATCGCGAAGGTTTCTTCATAAGCATTCAGCTATCAGCAATGAAACAAATTATCTAAACCGTCAGGAAATCTAAACAAGTCGTGCTGACGGCACGACGGCTGATAGCTATTTTACTGGCAAACTCACAATGAATGTTGTTCCTATCTAGAAATGGTAGGTGAGTTTTTGTGTCTAGTGATCGCGAATGACGCTCTGATGTTTCCAAGAGTGTGGCGAATAAGAATTGTGCCATCTCTCTTTAGCAGTAAATATATATCAGGAAAGGCTTGAAATAGTTCTTCTCATTTAGAAGTTGTCTGCAGTAGTTGCGATCGCTGTGGCAATGCGATCGCATATTCCCCGTTGCAAAAGACTGAATGGAGAGTGACAACAAAAATAGATGACAGTAGCAGTTAGAGACACTTCTAAGATAACTGCCTGGTAGTTTACCTCTTACGAAAAATACGGACAATAAGACTGCGACGGCGAATTAAAAATAGAAAAAATCCTTTGTGGGCTTTATAGGAATTCCAAATAGTAAAGTTATTTCGGCGCTCCATATACTTAATATTTTTGTTGAAGAATAACTTAGGATTGCCATCTAGCTAAAAATCTAAAAGAGCCTTATACTCTAATGATGACTCCAGTTTCAGAGTTATGGGTAGAGAAAAAAAGATCCAGTTTAATGTCAATGAACAAGAGTACGAAGCTCTTAAGAAGTATGCTGAAGAAAAACAAATATCAATGGCTGAAGTATTGCGGGATTATATTAAAAGATTAATTAGCGGGCAAGTGTAAACTAATGAAAGTGATCGCTTCCAGTATTGCATCTATCATCAGTCAAGAAAATGTTGTCGGGTGGGAAGACATGGCACTCAGTCAGCAAAAAGTGATCTTACAGGCAATCAAGAGCCAAACGCCTCCGAGTTGTATTGTCTATCCCCAGACGACTGAACAACTAGCCAAAGTCATCGGAGAATGCGATCGCCACAAATGGTGTATTCTTCCTTGTGGTGGTGGGAGTAAACTCACCTGGGGAGGTTTAGCCAAGAATATTGATGTGGTAGTGAGTATAGAACGCATCAACCGACTGATCGAACATGCCGTAGGTGATTTAACTATCACGGTAGAAGCTGGGATGAAATTCTCCGATCTCCAAGACATTTTGGCACAATCCAAACAATTTCTGGCCCTCGATCCAACAGTTCCAACAGCAACCATTGGTGGGATAGTTGCCACTGGTGATACAGGTTCATTTCGGCAACGTTATGGTAGTGTACGCGATCAACTACTGGGCATTACCTTCGTACGTGCTGATGGACAAATCGCTAAAGCCGGGGGGCGAGTGGTGAAAAATGTTGCCGGATACGACTTGATGAAGTTGTTTACTGGATCTTATGGCACATTAGGAGTAATAAGTCAAGTTACATTTCGCGTTTATCCATCGCCGCAGTTGTCAGGGACAGTGCTACTGAGCGGTACAGCTGAGGCTGTATCTCGAGCTGCTGACATTCTCCGAAGTTCTGCACTCACACCAACTCAGGCTGATTTGCTGTCAACTCAATTAGTGTCTAATTTGGAGTTGGGTAGAGAGCTGGGATTAATCGTTCGCTTCCAAAGTATTGCTGAGAGTGTGAAAGAACAGTCCAGCCGACTTCTGGAACTAGGAGAACAACTGGGTTTAACAGGAAAAATTTATACAGCAGACGATGAAGCCAATCTGTGGCGCTTATTGCGAGAACAAATTTATTCTACTCCCAACGATACAATCACTTGCAAAATAGGAGTGTTACCTACTGCTGCTGTTGAAGTTTTAACTCAAGTGGAGACGGGATTGATTCACATCAGTAGTGGTTTAGGGGTATTGCAATTCGAGAATCAAAAGCAGGTTTTGCAGATGCGAAATTTTTTGGGTTCTCATGGTGGCTTTTTGAGCATCCTGTCAGCACCAGTCACCGTTAAACAAGAAATAGATGTTTGGGGTTATACTGGTAATGGTTTGCAGTTGATGCGTCGTATAAAAGAACAGTTTGATACTAAGAATATTTTGAGTCCTGGTCGTTTTGTGGGTGGAATTTAAGAGACGAACCGCCAAGACGCCAAGAGCGCCAAGATAGAGGGAGAAGAAGTTGAGATGGAAGTTTTAGAAGATTCAGTTAGGAAGACGGCTAGTTTAAAAGATTTAAATGGATTTGATCCAAATCATCCACCTGAGCCTAAGTTAATTGATACTTGTGTTCATTGTGGATTCTGTCTGGCGAATTGTCCGAGTTATAGAGTGATTGGCAAGGAGATGGATTCTCCCCGTGGACGTATTTACTTGATGGATGCGATTAACGAGGGTGAGATTGCGCTGAACACAGCAACGGTACAACATTTTGATTCTTGTTTGGGCTGTCTTGCTTGTGTAACGACTTGTCCTTCTGGTGTACAGTATGACAAGTTAATTTCTGCCACTCGTCACCAAGTTGAGCGAAATTATTCCCGGAATTGGTTAGATAAGCTGTTTCGCCAACTCATATTTTCTTTGTTTCCGTATCCCAATTTATTACGAATCTTGCTAATTCCATTGTGGATTTATCAGAAGTTGGGCTTACAGAAATTAGTTCGTGCAACGGGATTACTTAAGTTGGTATCTCCCAGATTGGCAGCGATGGAAACGATTCTGCCAGAAATTAGTTTAAAATCATTTCAAGATAATTTACCGGATATAATTCCGGCGCAGGGGGAGAAACGTTACCGAGTTGGGGTGATTTTAGGATGCGTCCAACGGTTGTTTTTTTCACCTGTGAATGAAGCAACAGTAAGGGTTTTAACGGCAAATGGTTGTGAGGTTGTGATTCCTAAAAGTCAAGGGTGTTGTGCAGCACTTCCTGAACACCAAGGACAAACAGAACAAGCAAAAGCCTTAGCAAGGCAGATGATTGATAGTTTTACAGATACGGATGTTGATTTGGTGATTATCAATGCTGCTGGATGCGGTCATACTTTGAAAGAATATGGTCACATATTAGAAGATGACTTAGAATATCGAGAAAAGGCAAAGGCCTTTGCTTCCAAAGTTAGAGATGCACAAGAGTTTTTAGCCACTGTTGGTTTAACCACAAAATTATCGCCTCTTGCCGATGAACCACTGACATTGGTTTATCAAGATGCTTGTCATTTGTTGCACGGACAAAAGATTAGCGTTCAACCGCGTCAGTTGTTGCGACAAATTCCAGGAGTAACGCTGCGAGAACCAATAGATGCCGCATTGTGTTGTGGCAGTTCTGGGGTTTACAATCTACTGCAACCAGAAGTTGCTGAGGAATTGGGTCAGCAAAAAGTGGAGAATTTACTAAATACTGGTGCCGCTCTCATCGCTTCTGCTAATCCTGGTTGTACTTTGCAAATCACCAAGCATTTAAAATTGCAAGGTAAGGAAATTTCCGTCATGCACCCGATGGAGTTGTTAGATTATTCGATTCAGGGTGTAAAACTGGAAATTTGAAAAGCAAGTCTTGCAAAAGTTAGTCAGGCAAGAGCTTAAAACTTATCCGCGAATTCCTCGTTCTTTGAAAGGTAGCATTCTCTAGCACAGCCAAGGAACGAGGAATGCGCTTACGCTTCCTGTGGAAGGTGTCTACCGCCGACTTGTCCTAATGGCTTTGGCGACTGCTATAACTTTTAATCGCGGATGTTAAAGTCAAATATATGTGGAGGTGGTGACTATGACCCAAGCACAAGCACAAACTGAACCAAAATTATACACCTTTGATGAATTTATCGAATGGTATCCAGAAAACTCGGAATTCCGGTACGAATTGCATGATGGAGTAATTGTTGAGATGCCAAAACCTAGGGGTAAGCATTCAAAGTTAGCAGGTTCTCTTGCTGAAAGATTACTTATAGCTATTAGAGAGATGGGGAAAGGTGGCATTTGGACAATACCCAGAGAATCAATCGTTAAACCCTTCCGTGACAAGTCTGGGTACGAACCGGATATCATTGTTTTGAATGAAGAAACTATCGATACTGAGACACGGTGGGAAGCCGAATCAGTTATTCAAAACGCGACTTCGGTCAAATTGATCGTAGAAGTTGTTAGTAGCAATTGGCAAGACGACTATTACGACAAACGCCGTGACTACGAAATTATGGGCATTCCAGAATACTGGATTGTCGATTATGCCGGCTTAGGAGGACGTGAATTGATCGGCTATCCAAAACAACCTACTATCTTTGTATACGAGCTCATTGACGGGGAGTATGTCAAAACAACGTTTAGAGGGAATGATGTAATTGTCTCCCCCACACTCCCAGGTTTCAATTTTACCGCACAACAGATTTTTGATTTAGCTAGAAAAATCGGAACCGCCGAAGCGTAACACCACGCTTACGTGGCTTAAGCCGTATCGCCATGTTACCCCCGAAGCGATGTAAGATTACCGATGCAATTTCTTCTCACCCTATCACCCAGAACGCTACAATCAAACCAGAGCCTCGAAAAAGTCAAGGTGTTCAAAAATTATGGTAGCCATCATCCAACAACCCCAAAAAATGACCGTTGAGGAATATCTTGAATGGGAACTTCAGCAAGAGGTTCGCTACGAATATGTCAACGGCGAAGTTTTTGCCATGACTGGTGGTACAATTCCCCATAATGACATTGCTCTAAACCTTTACGCAGCTTTACGCCCCCATCTGCGTTACAGAGGTTGCCGGGTAAATGTGTCAGACGTGAAAGTACAACTCAGTCCCCAGAGCCATTACTACTATCCTGATGTTATCGTCAGTTGCGATCCTCAAGACCTCAACGCCCGCAAATTTATTCAATTTCCCAAGCTGATTGTCGAAGTTCTCTCCCCAGGTACAAGTGCTAAAGACAGGGGTGAGAAATTCACTTATTATCTGACAATTCCCACTTTGAAAGAGTATATCTTGATTGACTCTGAACAAATCTCCGTTGAGCGTTACTCTCGGGGAGAGGGTAGAATGTGGCTTTACTATCCCTACAGTGCTGGAGATATTATCACTTTATCAAGTATTGAATTTGAATGCCCTATTGAATTGCTGTATGAAGGTGTTGTATTTGGAACCGACTAATAATAGCACATAATGTGATAAAGTACGAGTCTCCACAAAAACTCATCCATGTCACAAGATATTACCGTTGAATTCCGCGATGTCACCTTAAGCCGTAACCATCGCCCTTTGGTGTCAAATCTCAATTTCACCATTCGCCGGGGAGAAGCACTGATATTACTTGGACGGAGTGGCAGTGGTAAAACCACTACAATGAAATTAATCAACCGCCTCTTTACCCCTACGCAAGGCGAAGTGCTATTTGAGGGCAGGAGTACAACTCAGTGGAATGAAATTAAGCTCCGGCGGAAAATTGGTTATGTCATTCAAGAAACTGGTTTATTTCCTCATTTTACTGTGGAACGCAATGTGGGTTTAGTGCCTTCTTTAGAAGGTTGGAAACCTAAACAAATCAAAACACGGGCTTATGAATTGTTGCATTTAGTCGGGTTAGATCCCGACAAATTTGCTCAAAGATATCCCCACGAACTTTCTGGAGGGCAAAGACAGCGGGTTGGTGTGGCAAGAGCATTAGCAGCCGATCCGCCTGTATTATTAATGGATGAACCTTTTGGGGCACTCGATCCGATTACACGGTTAGAACTTCAACAAGAATTTAAGCGCCTACAGCAGGAATTGGGCAAGACGGTGGTGTTTGTAACTCACGATATTCAAGAAGCTTTTGTTTTGGCATCGAGAATTGGGTTAATGCATGGGGGAGAATTGGTAGTGTTGGGTACAACTCAGGAATTTTTGCACTCCCAACATCCAGAAGCTCTTGCCTTTCTCCAATGTCTTAAAACTTATGAACTTTCATGACTTTTTCTTAATCAAGTATGCCCCAGAAATCCTGCAACACACCTGGGAACACTTACTGCTTGTAGGGATTTCTATCGGGATTGCCACCCTTGTCGGGATTCCGCTAGGGATATTAATTACCCGTCGAAAGAACCTCCGTCAACCAATCCTCGGGATTGCGAACATTTTGCAAACAATTCCTAGTTTGGCACTATTTGGCTTACTCATTCCCGTACGTTTCATTGGTGGAATCGGCACAACCCCGGCAATTTTTTCTCTAATTCTGTATTCTTTATTGCCAATAATTCGCAACACATACACTGGAATTACAGGTGTAGATCCAGCTATTCGCGAAGCAGGACGTGGGATGGGAATGACTGATAGACAACTATTATTACAGGTGGAGATTCCTTTGGCAATGGCGGTCATTTTGGCAGGGGTGCGGGTGGCGACGGTGATTGGTATTGGTATTGCAACTATTGCAGCTGCCATCGGTGCTGGTGGTTTGGGTGAGTTGATTTTTCGCGGTATTTCGGCAGTGAACAATCAGTTAATATTAGCGGGTGCGATTCCAGCAGCAGTTATTGCTTTAGTCGCAGATTGGGCAATTGGTTGGATGGAGGGAAAGTTGGCAGTTAAGGGTAAGAGTTAGATGAATCGCGAAGAGAGGGGGGGAGGCAATTGCATTATAAATCTTACACTCGTGTTGGGAGTAGGCGCAAAAAAGGCGAGGAAAGATAAAGATAATGAAGAGATTTTTGACGTTTTGCTTTTTAACTTTTGCTTTGGTGTTGGTAATTGCTAGCTGTAATCATACGTCCAATAGTGGCGGTGGTGATATTGTTGTTGCTTCTAAAGGTTTTACTGAGCAAGATATTTTAAGCGAAATTCTCGCACAACAAATTGAAGCAACAACTCACTTAAAGGTTGAACGCCGTCGCTTTACGAGTACGTTGGTGACTCATGAGGCGATCGCCTCTGGCAAAGTTGATGCTTACATTGAGTATACAGGCACAGCTTTTACTGTTATTTTAAAACAAAAGGTGATTCACGATCCAAAAGTGCTTTACGAAAAGCTCAAGCAAGGTTATGCTCAAAAGTTCCATCTGGAAGTAATGCCATCTTTGGGTTTTGAAGACACTTTTGCCATGGTTATAAGCGGTGATGAAGCAAGGCGTTATCATGTTAAAACTTTGTCAGAAGCTGCTAAATATACACCTCAATGGCGTGCTGGTTTCGGTTACGAATTTGTAGAACGAGAAGATGGTTTTCCTGGTTTGGCTAAAACTTATGGAATACGTTTTGCCCAATCTCCTCGTATTATGGATTTAGGATTAATCTATCGAGCAATAGACCAAAAGCTAGTTGATATGATTGATGGAAATTCTACAGATGGGCAAATTTCTCGTTTAGGCTTAGTCGTTCTGAAGGACGATTTGCACTATTTTCCTCCATACGAAGCCACACCGATTGTCCGTCAACAAACGTTGAAGAAGTATCCTCAACTCAGACAAGCGATCGCCCAACTGAGTGGAAAAATTTCTACAGATGATATGCGGCAATTAAATTCTTTGGTTGAGGGTGAGTTTCGTGACATCAAAGATGTTGTCAGAGAATTTCTCCATACAAAGGGTTTAGCATCTCCGAAATAAGTGTATAAACTTACCTTTTTCCAAATAACCAAACAACCATTCTTTGCGTTCTTTGCGTGAGAATAAATCAATGTATAGAGACACATAACCCAACCCTGATAAAATTTCGATATCATATAATCACTAAAAAAAACAGTATGAACAAAAAATTACTTAACAATCTAAAAATATCACTAAAGACATTAATCCTAGGAACCTGTATAGCTAGTGGTAGTGTTTTAGGACAAACACTAAACTTGCCACCAAATTTAATTAAATTCAACTCACCAGAAGGCGAAAAGTTATTCCTAGAAAGTAAAGCTAGGGAAGAATTCTTTCCACTAAGTATGCAGTTTGTCACTCAAAACAATCAGGCATATTGTGGAGTTGCAAGTATGGTAATGGTACTGAATAGCTTGCAAATTCCCGCCCCGGAAGCAACGCAGTATACACCCTTTCATGTGTTTACTCAAGAAAATTTCTTTAACAATCCAGCGACTCAAAAAATCCTTAGCCCAGATGTCGTTTCTCGGCAAGGTATGACTCTCGATCAGTTAGGGCAACTCACAGCAAGTTATGGTGTAGATGTCAAGGTTTACCATGCTAGTGACACAAGTTTAGAAGATTTTAGAAAGTTAGCAGCAGAGAATTTAAAACAACTAAATAATTTTGTAATAGTTAACTATCTACGTAAAGAAATTGGTGAAGAAAAAGGGGGACATATCTCTCCAATAGCTGCATATAATGAGCAGACGGATAGATTCTTGATCATGGATGTTTCCCGTTACAAATATCCCCCTGTATGGGTGAAAACAGCAGATTTGTGGAAAGCCATGGCAACAGTTGATTCCGCCTCAACCAAGACGAGAGGATTCATCTTCGTAAGTTACATCAGAAAGGAGAAATAAATGCCCGGACACGATATAATTGTTATCGGAGCATCAGCAGGTGGAGTTGAAGCGTTGACTCATCTGGTAAAAAATTTGCCGTCAGATTTGAATGCGGCTATATTCATAGTCCTTCACGTTCCATCCCACAGTACAAGTGTTTTGCCAAAAATCTTAAATCGGGCTAAAAGTTTGCCTGTATCCCATGCAATACATGGCGAAGCCATTGTTCCAGGGCGAATCTACGTTGCTCCGCCAGACTACCACTTACTAGTAAAATCTGGACACATCCACTTATCACGAGGGCCGAGAGAGAACAGCCATCGCCCAGCGATCGATCCCCTGTTTCGGAGTGCTGCCCAATCCTACGGGCAGAGGGTAGTGGGTGTTATACTCACGGGTGTTCTTGATGATGGTACTGCTGGACTGATGGCGGTGAAAGCGCTTGGAGGTGTCGCGGTTGTCCAGCACCCAGATGATGCTATGTATAGCGGAATGCCACGCAGTGCGATGGACAATGTAGAGGTTGATTACATCTTACCACTGTCAGATATTCCCAACGAGCTGGTAAATCTGGTTAACACCAAGGTAGAAGCCGAAGCAAAGAACCCTGTATCCTCACAAATAGAATTTGAATCTGACATTGCCGAATTGAATATCGAAGCAGTCGAAAACGATTCTCGACCTGGAGAGCCATCATCCTATTCCTGCCCAGACTGCGGCGGTACCCTTTGGGAACTCACAGACAACGGTTTGTTGCGTTTTCGGTGTCGCACCGGTCATGCTTTCTCAGGGGAAAGTCTAATTGCAACGCAATCCGATGCATTGGAGGATGCGCTTTGGGTTGCTTTGAGGGCACTGGAGGAGAAAGCATCTCTCGCACATCGCATGGCTAAACGTTTGCAGAATCGCAGTAGCTCATTTTCAGCTCAGAGATTGGAACAGAACGCGCAAGATGCCGAGCAGAGTGCCGCTCTGATACGTGACTTACTTCTAAAACGTGACGATGAGTCCATCGCAGAACCACAGATAATTCAATCTCCTGAAAGGGGAAACCAAGATGATAACTGATGGTTACATAGTGGTATTAGCAGCATCTGCGGGTGGACTAAAAGCTCTAAGCGAGATTTTAACAAACTTGCCTCAAGACTTTCCCGCCCCGATCGCCATAGTCCAACATCTAAGTCCCAACCATCGCAGTTATATAGCTGAGATTTTAAGTAGCCGCACGCCTTTAACAGTGAAGCTGGCAGAAGTAGGGGACTCTTTACAATCTGGAACAGTACACATCGCTCCTCCCGACAAACACTTGCTCGTCAATTTGGATGGCACCCTAACATTGTCGAACGCAGATAAAGTGCGTTTTGTCCGTCCCGCAGGTAATGTACTGTTTGAGTCAGTAGCAGTGAGTTTCCAAAAACGGGCAATTGCTGTTGTTTTGACGGGTATGGATGGAGATGGTGCCACAGGAGTCCAATTGATCAAAAAAATGGGCGGTACGGTGATTGCTCAAGATGAGGCGACTTCCCTATATTTTGATATGCCAAAAGCTGCAATTACAACTGGCGACGTAGATTTTATCTTGCCCTTGAATGCAATCGCCCCGACCTTATTAAACTTAGTCAAACAGTAATTTTCCTTCCAGAGTTGTTAAAAATAAATAGATAAGTTTATTTGCGTAACATCTTAGATCAGACTAATTTATAAAAATTCTATGAGTACTACGGAGCCAAACCCTGAATTAGAGGAGCTTTTAGATTACATTAAACTTAACCGAGGTTATGATTTCAGCGGCTACAAGCGTGCCAGCTTAACTCGTCGGATTCAGAAACGCCTACAAATACTGAGTATTGAAAGCTATACCGACTATGTTGATTATTTAGAGGTACATCCGGATGAGTTTATAGAGTTGTTTGACACAATTATGATCAACGTCACGACTTTCTTCCGAGAACCAGAGGCTTGGAAGTACATAGCAGACGAGATCTTAACTCGCATTATTGCAGCTAAGCAGCTAAGCAACCCAATCCGGATCTGGAGTGCTGGATGCGCTTCTGGAGAAGAAACATACACCATAGCCATGTTGATAGCGGAAGCTGTTGGCATGGAAGAGTACTTACAACGGGTAAAAGTCTTTGCGACAGACATAGATCTTGATGCGCTCAACTCTGCTCGCTATGGGAGTTATAGTGCCAAGGAAGTTCAAAACATTCCTGAGGCTTTACTCAAAAACTATTTTGAGCGAATCAATAGTCGCTATCTCGTCCAGAAAGATTTACGGCGCTGCGTCATTTTTGGTCGTCACGATTTACTAAAGGATGCACCCATCTCCAAAATTGACCTCCTAGTGTGCCGCAATACACTGATGTATTTCAACACGGAAACTCAAGGTAAAATAATTCAAAAATTTCACTTTGCTTTAAATAATGGCGGCTATCTATTTTTAGGAAAGGCAGAAATGTTGCTTAGTCGCAACCACTCCTTCAGTCCTATAGATTTGCGAAGAAGAATCTTTACGAAACTCTTAAATACTAGCATTCGCAAGATGCTGACAAGTATGGCTAACTCCTCCAACTCGCAAGCCACGCCAGAAACTACTGACAACATTCGTTTTTACGAAGCCGCATTTGAGATTGATCCTGTGGCCCAAATCGTGGTGGATCTGAATAACTTAGTCGTATTAGCCAACGTTCAAGCTCGCAGTCTGTTTAATCTCAATCCCAAGGATCTGAATCGTCCCTTACAAGATTTAGAACTTTCCCGCCGAGTAGTAGAATTGCAATCTCGTATTGAGCAAGTTCGTCAAAATCATCACACCCTATCTTTAAAGGATATTGAATGGTCTACTGCTGAGCGGGAAAGAAGGTACCTGAATGTGCAAATCATGCGCCTGTTAGACAATAACACTAAAGAAGCGTTGGGTGTGCAAATTATCTTCAATGACGTTACTCATTTTAAACAGCTACAAAACAAGCTTGTAGAGGCAAATCAGGAGCTAGAAACTGCTTATGAGGAACTCCAGTCTACCAACGAAGAGTTTGAAACCACCAACGAAGAACTCCAATCCACAGTTGAGGAACTAGAAACCACCAAC
>CAZZVG010000066.1:0-11759 GCA_964657295.1 Iningainema sp.
TCAAGGTAGAAATTCTGCCGACTCTCCCTCATCCAAGTGTAATTAAAAACACGTCGCCACAAGTGACCTCGGAGCTTGTTAGTGAGGTTATTCGTGAGTATTATTACCGCACTCCAGCGGTGGGTAGTGATGAGGAGTTAATTTTGGCTTGGGCAGGAAGTCAAAACCGCGAGCAGACTAAGCGGAAATACTATCGCTTTGGTCAAAAATTACTCGATTGGGTACGTAATGAAGGCATACCTGATTTAAGATTAATTCAGCTACCAAAGTTACTGGAATTTATTGCTTCTTGGGGTGATGTTTCCCCTTATACTAAATCTAACCAAGTGCTGATGCTGCGTTCGCTGTGGAGTTATGGCAGCAGTGAGAGTATTGGCTATTTTTTAAGGAATATTGCTTGTAGTATAAATTACGATAACTTTAGCGATTTACCTAAATCCGAGCGGTATCTGGAAGATTGGGAGATGAAGAAGCTGGCCCAAGCGGCGAAACAGTTAGGTGGTTCGCACTGGCTTGTTTTCAATCTGCTTTTTTATAGTGGGATGCGGGTTGGGGAAGTTGGAAGGGTGACGGTTCCGGGTGACGAACCGGGTAAACCTTATGAGGATTATCCGGGTTTATATTGGAGCAATTTTAAATGGCAGCCTGACCCAACGCCGGATGATAGGCAGCGCGGGTATTATACGATTAAGTTCCGAGGGAAGGGGGGAAAGTACCGGGAAATTGGGTTGGACCACCTCACATCATCGCAGTTTAAGAGGTATCGGGGTATGGCTCAAGACCGTGTGCCTGTATTTCCGAATGCGTCGCCAAACCCAGCAAAAAGAGGGTTGCCGTTGAGTGATCGGGCGATTAAGCAGTTAATTCAAGATATTTCCTCGGTTGCGAAGGTGAAGTTTTCGTGTCATTGGTTGCGTCATTCTCATGCGTCGAGGGCGGTGGATTATAAGAATGTTTTTGAGGTGCAAAGTCAGTTGGGGCATAGCAAAACTGATACGACAAAACTTTACGTCCGCACGAAGAAAGACGCGGGTACTGGTACGGTGTTGCCGAGGTTTTGATAATAGCAATCAGGCGATAAATATAAGGTCATTTTTTAGTCAAATTGTGGAGTTTGGTGAGACTGGAGCGAATATTTCCCGCTTCTTTACGACTCTTGAGCCGCTTTTTGGCTTCCTTCAAAACTTGCCTCATCACCGATTCTTTATCGAGACAGGTTACGTAGAAAGCCTCCAGTAGTGTTTCGATTGTTACCTTCTCTCGATGACACAGTGAGTCAAGTTCCTCTTTAATGGGAACCTCCAACCTTACAGGAACTCGAGTCGCAATTTCTGGGAAGTTGGCGAGCAATTCTTCCAAGCGTTTGAGTTCCGATACAACGGTAGGTTGCTGCACCTCATCAGTTGTACTCAGTTCTGTTAAAGTGTCAGTAGTAGTCGGTTGCTGCAATACATCAATGCGTGGGGGGACGGTGGGTTGATTAGCACGGTTGCGAATTTCGTCTAAAAGGCTCATAAGTAACTCCTGGTACTAGAAATTACACTGGTTCGTTGGGGATTAACTTAGCGTACTGTTCTGGCAGTGTTGGTTTTAGCTTTTGCGCCAAGATTTGGATTGGATATTCCAGTCCCGGCTGTCCTAAGTCTGTAGGGGATACCCGTTGGTTGATGGCATTTTTATATACATCGGATTCGAGCAGGTGGGGTAACATCAAGTCAAGTCCTACTATCTCGCTCATCGCTTCGATACTGCTTTTAGTGGCTTTGGTGGGGTTTACGCCCGTCCACTTGGCACGGAAGGGTATGACTCCTAAGAGTGAGCCATAGGGTAATGCGGGTTGAAATTCTTTTACCAGTTCAAGGGTTCGTACCAACGACTGTACTCCCTTGACGTTGGCTTCTGCGGGGATTATCCACTTGTCGCCAGCACCGAGGGAAGTTTGGGCAAGGTGCGATCGCTCAGGCGGTGGATCTACAATAATCACCCCAAAATTGTTGGCAATTGGCTGCAAGCGGTTTCTCAGGATAAACAAACTAATACCGCTGGATGCGAGTTTGTAGTTGGCATTTTCTAAGCCATCATCCGAGGGGATTAAAAACAAGTTGGTGTTACTGATAGTGTGATCGCCAAGTTGGACATCCGGTACTGGAGCGATCGCCATCTCAAGAGGGGTTTTCTCCTCGCTTTGAGTAATTACCTCTAGCAGGGTGGGGGTATTTGGCTGCACCTTGACCCCCAAAAAACTAGTAAGTGATGACTGAGGGTCAGCATCAAGGAATAGAACTGGAATCCCCAACCGCCCCAGGTATCGACCGAGCATGAGCGCGACGGTACTCTTGCCCTGTCCGCCTGCTAGCCCCAAGGTGACAATTGTGGAAGTATGAGATTGTTGCATTGTTTTGACAGCATAAACACACTTAAGTATAAAAATACTATGATACAATTTTAAATTAGTACTTTAATACAATTACACTTTTGTACAAAAGTTAATGACCGCAAATGTTTTTTAGGTTACAAAAATTAGAGGGGTTTAAATGGTACAGCTTTCCTAAGCGTGTGAAGTTCGCCCCTCTCCAACGCCTACGGGGAAAAGGGAGATTTTTTTCTAGAAGCTTTATATAACAAGACTTTTAAGAGTTAAGTTGCGGCAAATGACAGGCTCGCTGATCCCACTCCTAGTTAGATAATTTTGAGGGTTTTCAAGTAGAGAAATGGTTTTCTCAGAACTGATCAAACAAATCATTGCCAAAATTGATTACATAGAATATATTAGGTTAATTTATTTACATAATACTTAATATGACTACGCAAGAGACGCCTGGTGAAGATCAACTTACATCAACATCTCCAAATATTACTTTATCAAAGGATGATTTTATTAACTGCAACTGGGAAGAAGTTATTAAAAATTCAGAAGAAAAAACTTGCAGCCACTATTCACCTTTATTCTTGAGTAAATCCCAGGAAGTTGGAAAACAGGGTAATACTCAACTCCAAACTATTTTAGCTATACTATCAGGAATTACATATCCCAAATTAAAATCCGAATCTCCTGAACAGCCTTTCTATTACATGGATTTTATTAATAAAATTAGTAATGACCACTTAGCAGTTCTAAAAGAATCTGTTTTAGAAATATCTGATCACGAACTCAAAGGAAGAATTGCAGATATTATTTGGATACGTACCCGTGATTATCAAATGGCAAAAATTGCAGTTGATTCTTATTTAGAATCTGCCCAATTATTAGATAATCCAGATTGTTGGACAGCATCATTAGAAAGAATTGAACGGGCAATTCGTTTAGCTTATCAAGCTAACCAGAAAACTCATAAAGTTAAAGTTATTAATTATATTGAAAGCGTATTAGACAAGTATAACGGAGAAGATCTCTCTTTTCTATCTTCAAGATTAATGGAACTTCTACAGGAATTTAAACAAGGAGATCCATCAAAATATGCCCCCATTTCAGAAAAAGCAGCAGAGCGAGCCGAAACAGAGCATAACTGGCACAAAGCAAGAAGTTATTGGGGAAAAGCCATTGGCTGGCATCGGAAAAACCAAAATGCTAACAAAGAACGCTCTGCTTCTTTATCTTGTGCCGAAACCTATGTAAAAGAAGCAAAAGATAAAATTAACCAAACACCCCCAAGTTATCTAGCTGGATCTCATTTCTTAATAAAAGCTATTGAAGCATTAACAAATATTGGAGGTAATCAAACTCGTATACAAGAGGTACATGAACTTCTACTAGATTATCAGCAAAAGTCTATTACAGAACTGCAATCTTTTTCTCACCAGATCGATATTAGTGATATTACTGGACAAGTTATGCAACAAGTTAAGGGGAAAGAGTTACATCAAGCGCTTTTTACTTTAGCATTCTTGTTTAACCCAACTAGCTTGTCTCAAGTTAAACAACAAACTGAAGAAATAATCAATGGAAGTATATCTAGAATGATTTTTCCGCCTGTTTATATCAATGAAATGGGTAAGGTAATAGGGCATAACCCATCTTTTGAAGACGAAATGTATACAACTGCTATTAGATATCAACATGTTCAGGTTCAAGCTATTATTGAGCCAGCTAGATATCAAATTAATTTAGAACATTATGTTAAAGTTAGTGATTTCTATGAAATTGTTGTTGATAATCCTTTTGTTCCCAGAGGACGTGAAGAGATATATGCTAGAGGACTTCATGCTGGTTTGACTGGTGATTTTTTAGTTGCTGCACATCTTTTAATTCCTCAAATAGAACATTCTTTGCGTTGCCTTATAAAACGTCAAGGATATATTACATCTTGGCTCGACAAAGGTATACAAGATGAATACATAATGAGTGCATTATTTGAAAAGCATGAAGCAGATTTAAAAACGATTTTTGGAGAAGATATTGCTTTTGATTTAGTAGGTTTATTAAACCGCAAAGGATTTGGCTCTAATTTAAGAAATTTAATGGCTCATGGTTTAATCAGCCATAATGGTTTTTATATACCAGCAGTCGTTTATTTATGGTGGCTTACACTACGTATATGTTATTTGCCTATAATTCCAAACACTGAATCTACACAAGCAAATGAGCAGGATTCAGCGGGAGCAGAGAGCAGGGAATAGGGAGCAGGGTACCCACGCCTGAAGACGTGGGATTGAAGCTTGGACGCCGTATTTCTTGCGCTGCGCGTCTCGAAATACATCTTTTTTTTCTAAGTGGGCTTTAAACCCACAACTGAAGTTTTTATACCCGGTTTTAATTCCTGCTCCCTTAGTCCTGCTCCCTGCTCCCTTTTTTGTAATTACTGTTGATAACATTTGGACTATTCATGCTCACGAGTGAGCAAAACGCATTCTACCAGCATACGGGAAAAAAAGCGTTATCATAAGCAGATTTGATGATTTCTGTCAGCGCAACGTTAGAATGGGGGTTTCGGCTCGACAAAAGTATAAGTTTTGATTAATCGCCGCCCTACCCTCATGACACCAGAACGGAATGACAATACTTTGAGCCTTGTGTTCCACGAAATTTTAGGATTGCTGGTAGTTGGGATAATTTCTCTAATTCCATCTTCACTTCTTTCCTTAATCCTCAAACAGTTGTGTAAATTTTATACCAATGACCCCCTTTTGCTCAATCATTTGTAATAATAAAGACTCAGTTTATATCTAAGGGGTGTAGGAGCATAAACATTAAACCATTGTTCAGCAATCTTCACGGGATATCTTCTGAAGAGAATTTATCATGCTTATTTTTAATATTTTAGTTATTTAAGATACTTTTATTCATCAGTACCAGGAATTAGCGATCGCCCATTTTTGGATCGCACCTCACAAAATCGCATTGCTCCCAATCACAATCATCTCAAATAAAATGGTATAAAAAATTAGAATCAACCTCATGCTTAGGCTCAAAATAACGAGTATTTATGGATCCAATTACGCAGGCGATTGTTTTTGGTGTTGCAGGCAACTTTGCGACTGATGCTGTCAAAGCAGCATACAAAGCCCTTAAAGACGCGCTTAATAGCAAATTTAGTCAAGATACCAAATTGGTAAAAGCTGTCAACGACTTTGAAGCAGATCCTCAATCGGATGCATATAAAGGAGTCTTACAAGAAAAAGTCGCACAAGCTAAAGTTAACGAAGATGCACAATTGGTACAATTAGCCAAAGAATTAATCAGCTTGGTAGAAAAGCAACCAGGTGGGAAGGAAGCTATTAATATTACCCAAAATGTACAGAATGTAAGAAATGCAGCCACATCTGCTACGGGAAATGCCAGTATTGGTAATATCTATGAATCAAAGGATGACAAAAGCTAAAACCATACACTGCATTTGTAGGATTGTTGGCAAAGATGTCAGAACAAAACAACATTAATCAAAATATTTCGCAAGTGAAAAATGCTGTGAATTCGGGAACGGGTAATGCGATTGTTAAGAAGGGGTTCAGCCGGGATACGCGCAAATTGGGACACGTTGTAAAGTTATGTTACGCAAATGCTTGATTTTGCGTTGTTTCAATACCAGTTCGAGTGCGCCACCCCCCGCGAAAACATCCCCTAAAACAACTATTTATGGGCAAGTTTGAGAGACTGAATCGCGTGAAGAGTTGATTTTAGTGTGCAAAAATTTTAATGTGTTATTACCATTTTTGGGCAAGTTAGTAAATCGCAAATCGGTTTCTGCAATATTTATTTACAACGTGTCCCAAATTGCAGGTATCCCGGCTGTACCCCACCAACGAGTAAAAGTAAGATTTTTTCTACAAGCTTTACAAGGCAAAGCTTTTGAGAGTTAAATGGTGGCAAATGACAGGCTCGCTGATTCTATGCCAAGTACAAGCGCTCCGTGACAATTCCTAAATTCTGACATGAGATGTTTCAACTGAATTCGCCAACAGTGCCGATTGCTCATTTACCCCCTATGCATATACTCGGGATAATTTGAAGAGATGATTGTACAGCTAGATTATAATCATTTTCTTGAATTTTCCCCATCTTCACCATCTTCTCTAATACACGATTTCGATCTTGTATAATTTTACTATTATTCAAATTATCGCCACAAAAATTTAAGCTTTGTAGATTGCGTCTAATTACTACCAATGTCGCTACTTCAGACAAAGTTAACTCTGTCGTTGATTTCTGAAAGTAGTATCTAGCTGCGTCCTCAAAACCATAAATATTGTTCTCAAAAAAAGTTTTATTTAGATAAATTAGTAGTAGTTCATCTTTACTGTAAAAACTTTCTAGTTTCAATGCAACTATATTTTCTCTAAGTTCACTAACTAGAAAATCTGATTTATTTGTATAGTCTTGAAATAAATTATGAGCGATTTGCTGTGATAAAGTACTCTTTTGTGAGAGATTACTGACTTTGTTATTCATAAACCAATCTCGTAAAATCCCTAAAGGGTCAACTCCAAAATGCCAATAATAACGGCTATCTTCTGAAGCAATTACTGCTATCGGTAAATAGATACCAAAGTCCTTCAATCGTTTAAACTCTATGTTATTGGAAGTCTGAATATTGGGTAATTTAGTTTTTTCATTAAAAGTATTAACAATCGCTGGATTATACCTAACTTTAGGTAGGGGTCTAACGGAAAATTTTAGCCATTCGGCACTAATTACTAGTACCACTAGCACGCTAACACTACCAATACCGTAAGCAGTCCAAGCTGCTGCTTTGATGTACCAAGGAGGTGGATCAACGTATTGCAGCCTAACAGAAGCGGCAAGTTCTGGGGGACCCAAAGTAAGAATATCGCCGTGACGCAGTTCTCGGGAACTAACACGACGCTTGCCACGATAAATGCCATTGGTGGAGTTTTCGTCTTTGATCGTGAAAACTGGTGTACGCTGAGTAGAATTCCGCGATATCGACAGGTGAATTTGGCTGACAACAGGGTTACGGATGACAATATCGCTGGATTTGGAGTTACGACCTAGAATATAGCGCTCGCCCAACAGTGGATATACCTCTGCTTTATTCGCCCCCGCATCCTGCACCCAGAGTTCCGGTACTTTGGCATTAGGCTTGAGCGCCAATTTAGAAAAATCGACCCTAGCTTGGATAGTATATACCGCTTGAGTCAGTTGACCAAGTAACGTTTGTGGCTTCTGAGGGGGTTTGGGAAAATTCATTGCTTATGTAAGTCTTGGCAATATTAAAGAACGAGTTAAATTGTCATTTTATTTATATTAACATTCAATCATTCTCATAATATAAATTAAGAAAATAAGTTAGTTAATTATAAATATAATTTTCTTTATAAGAAGAATGTATATTTATGGTTTTTTAGCTAGGATTTTAAGATCATTTTTATAATATTAAGTAAAATGCATTATGGTTCCTATTATGTAAAATAATAACTACTATACTCTGGATTATATTTTAATATTTATCTTCGTAATGTTTTTCTTTGGCAACTCTTTAAGTTTTTAAGAGGTAAACCTAATTCTTGGTTAAGTTCTGGCTCGTAGCAAGCTTTCTCCCAGTTTTTTGCAGTTTTTACTTGTTGGGAGGTTAGATATTTAGCTCCCTGAAGGTTAGCTCCTTGGAGATTAGCTGACTGAAGTATAGCTTGCTGAAAGTTAGCTCCTTGAAGGTTAGCATTGCTAAGATTTGCTTTAAAAAGATCAGCACTTTGGAGATTGGCGTTCATAAGTTCGGTACTGCTAAGTTTAACAGAGATGAGAGAAGCACTAGTAAGATTGCTGTGGCTGAGGTTGGCATTACTAAAGTTTGTATTTAAAAGGCTGCTATTGATAAGTTTAGAATAACTGAGATCACTATAGCTGAAATCACTATTAGTAAGAGCAACCCCACTTAAATCAATTCTAGAAAGGCTATAACCTTTAAATTCTTTATCAGCTAAAGTTTCACCCATTTTTACAAGCTCTTGAATAGCTTGAACTTGGATTAAATTGTTAGATTTTTCTTGCTTAGATTCGACTGTTAACCAAAGTTGCTTCTTTCTTATTTCTTGATTTGCAACAAGTGCAACAATACTACCTACAATAATACTAATAACTACAATAATTACAATAAATGCTCTCGGAGCATCTATAACTATCTTAGGGGGAGTTCTCTTAGAGAGAAGTTTTGTCCTCATCTCTTCCTTTTTTTCATAATTATCACTAGTTTTTAGAAAAGATTTTGCCAAATTAGAAAAGATTAGAGTACTCATTTGTTGTTCTAATAATTTTTTAGAATTATCTAACTGTTTGCCTCGAAGTAAATAACTCTGGTCTTTGCCATTTATATTCCATTCTTCAGCTTTTGCTTCAACCACTCGTTGTTGTTTTAGTACAGATCGATTATTATCAATCCAACCACGTAATTCATGCCATCGGGAAATTAACGCTTCATGAACAATTTCAACCGTTTCTTGATCCTCAGTATTCCGACTTGTTACTACTAATCGAGAATTAGCTAGCTCTACGACCAAAGGCCAATTTTCTTCACCCAATTGAGCTTTCGTTACTAAGCGTCGAGTATCTGCTACACCACCTTCTCCAAGATTTACCAGTTGCATGAAAATCTTCTGTACCTGTTTCCCTTGATCACGACGCTTCATTTTTTTATATTCTTCGTCTGCATAATTAGTTAAAGCACCTTGTACCTGACCAATTTTTTTATAAACTTCATGAGTTAGTTTAGAACTGTCTCGTTCGCTCCACAACTTCCTCAAAGCAAATTCCAGCAAGGTTAAATCTCCTGGTTCATTTGCTACATCTTTCAAAATCCTTTCTACTAATCCTTCTTCAAATTGAACTTTTAATATTTTAGCGGGTTCTATAATAGCTTCTGTCATTTCATCATCATTCATTGGTATAATAATTTTAATATTATTCTTTAATAACTGAGCAAAGGGACGGTAAGATAGCATACTCCCTAAAAAATCAGCTCTTATAGTTGCAACTACTACAGTAGTATATGGGGATTTAATACTTGACTGAACAAGACTTAGTAGACAATTTAAAAAATTATTACGGATTTCTTGATCATCTAGTAAAGTATAAATTTCCTCAAACTGGTCTGCAATTAGCAGCAATCGATACTTAGGTTTCTTTTGTTTAATACATCTAATAATTTCGGAAAGAGACTTTTTTTTATGTTTAAGACAATCAGCTATTTCCTTAACTTTATTAATTTCATAATTATTTAATTTATTATCTGATGTATTCATTTTTGAAAGAGAATTAGGAGGTGTTCTTTCAAGTAAAACAAGAGCTTCAGCCAAAGCATAAAATGGGTCACTACGTGGACGAAAATAAGCAAACAACCAATTGCTCTGTTGGTATAACCTTGGTACTAATCCAGCCAAAATTACAGAAGATTTACCAATACCTGATGCACCTAATACAGGAATAAAATTAGAAATTTGAGCTTTCTCAAATAGTTCTTGAATCACACCTTCTCTTCCAAAGAAGAACTGACTATCTTTCGGACTAAAATGATACAAACCTTGATAAGGGCATAGAAAATTTTTATTACCATAAGCGTTGTCAAGCTTATCAGATGTTTCCGTAACATTTTTTGGCGACTGGTAGTGATAATTTGTAATATAGATAGCAGCATCTCCTGTACCAGAAGTGGCGGCATATTGTGTTTCTGTAATTTGTTGTTGAATATCGCTTTCTTCAGTCATGCAAGCTAACCTTCTTCTGATTACTGAAAGTCTAGACATAGTTCGCGCTCATCTGCCCAAAGTCCCTACAAGGTGGAACGAAAGAATAAGGGTTTTAGCTATATTCTATGATACTACAAACTCAGATTTTGTACTACTTGCCCCTCGTAACAGGCTCGCTAGATTTACCCCAAGATGTGAGTTGAGGATTTTATTTTTTGGGAATCCTCTGACAAAGCAAAATGAAATTTATTTTGAGATCAAAGAGCGGATAAATAAAGACGATGCACTTTCACAACTTCAAAATTTATACGCTTTTTCTAAATATTATGTAAGGTTTTTGAATCCCAAACAAGAGGAAAAAGAAAATGTTCGTAAGTATCTTTTTCGCCTAAATCATTTAGAAGTTACTACTGTTTATCCTTTTCTATTGAACTGTTACAATGATTGGTGGCAATCCAGAATCACAGAAGAAGAATTTGTCTCAATTCTGCAAATCATTGAAAATTTTCTGCTCCGGCGCTTCGTTTGTAATATTCAAACAAGAGGGCTGAATAGAATTTTTGCATCACTTTACTCACAAGTTAGTAAAGATACTAATTTAGCGTCAGAAACTTTTGTAGGAAGATTAAAGTTAGCTCTCCAAAATCGTGATTATCCAAAGGATGTAGAGTTTAAATCTAGATTAATGAATGTTAAGCTTTATGGCAGCAATCGTTCGGAAAAGGCAAAACTCATTCTCAAATCTATTGAAGAATTCTTTAAGCATAAAGAGCAGATACCTTTTAATGAGCTTTCGATTGAACACATTATGCCACAGACTCTAAATCATTGGTGGAAAGAGCATTTGGGGGAAGATTGGGCGTTAACCCATGAATTGCTTATTCATTCTCTGGGAAATCTAACACTTACAGCTTATAATGGTGAGCTTTCTAACGATGATTTTCAGGCGAAGCGGACGCACTTCAAAAACAGTCATTTAGAATTGAATAAGTATTTTTACAATAAAGATTCTTGGCACAGAGAAGATATTGAAGAACGAGCGGCATATCTTGCTGACATTGCTTTGCAGATCTGGAGTTATTTTGGTGATGAGTTAGCGCTGTCCTCTCAATCCAGTAGTTTGACTGGTAGCACTCCTAAACTGCTCCATATATTTGGCCAAGAACATTCTGTGAAAACTTGGCGGGATGTTTTGGAAATTACATTGAATGCAATCATTGATGCGGAACCTGAGCGATTCAAAGACATCTTGCAACAATTTCCTCGCTTTGTGGGATGGGATGAAAAAGACTTTCGGAGTAATCGCCAACTTCAAAATGGAGCTTTTATTGAGGTCAATTTATCAGCAAAAAATATTCAGGCATTTTGTCTAAAGGCAATAGAAACAGCAGAACTCTCAATCGAAGAGTGGTATGTTGAGACAGTAAATTCATAGTGAAAAGTTAAAGAGAAAACGAGTTTTCTGCCAGAAAAGCGTTCTACTAAGTTTCGCTAATTTTAACACGTATAATGTACGGTTCAAGTTATGCTGTCAATTAGACAGAGATGCAAACTTCCAACAATATAGATGAGCCTGGTCATTTCAATTTTTAATCAAGCGGGAGGGGTGGGCAAGTCTACCC
>CAZZVG010000067.1:0-11739 GCA_964657295.1 Iningainema sp.
AAAAAACACATCAGCGTTGTGAAGTGCTCCTTCCACCTCAGTACGCTTGGAAGTCAAGTCGCGATCGCTAAACACCCGAATATCCAACTCAGCACAACGAGAGTTAGCTAAAAAAGCCGCCTTTCGGTACAAATCAGCATTAAATGATTCAAATCCAGCAATCAAGACGATGCGTTTCATGCCAATCTATAAATGAGGAGTGGGGAGAGAGTTTATTTTGATTCTAAACTTGTTTTTTGCCTATAAGCTAAGAGCTTCTTTTCTTTGAAATCGCTCAACAAATTAAAGTGCTTGTCAATGGCACCGATAATATTTAGAATTCATATTGCCGCAAGTTTGTTATAACTAGTACATGCGAGCGCGGAAATAAAGCAACCAATCTCAATTGCTTATTGCCTGCTACTCAAGCCGGTTTAATTTTTAATTCCGCGCAGCGGTACTAGTCACTTACTAACAATCCCCCAATGGGCGCAGTATAGTTGAATGAAAGCCGTGCAGTGTTTCAGCTTTCAAATAGCGCTTTTGCAAAAGTTGCCACTGCTGCCACAACTCGTCACGATTTTTTGCTAGTAAAGCCGTTAGCCCACGGGGCAAAGAGTGAGATTTTGACTTGAAGACATCCACCAACCACTCAGATAAAACCACATTGTCTTGGATAGAACCCAAAATTTCTTGGATACTTTTGACTTCTTCAACATAAGCCTCGTAAGACTCGCTGTATAAATCAGTAAATAACTCCATTTGGTAGCGGAGGCGTTTGGCTTGTTTCCGCAGACTATGGAGAACTTCCCCACTCGTTGCTAATTCTTGTTCTATGTTTTGTGCTTCCCAATCTTTTGGCACCACAATCTCCAACCCGGATGTTTGGGTTCCAACCAACCAACCCGGATGTAGCAAGAAGCTACTCGCCTCAGTCAAAAGTAAATCTGGGAGGACTTGCTGAATTGGTAAAGATGCCTGTGGTTGATAATTAGGTTGCTCCAACCATTCCTTCAATTCTTTTTTTAGAGACTTGTAACGTTCATCCTTTAATGCTGCCTTGACATCTACCAGTGCATCTTCACGTTGCTTGTCCAAAGCGTCGAAAGCAATTTGTAGAGATTCCTGTTCTTTGCGAGGTAAATTTGGTTTATAAACAGTTTCCAGAGCTTCTTTTAACACGTCTAAGTCTCGGAGATTGCCGAGACGATGTGCAATTTTACCAATATTTTTATGACTTACTGGTTGTGGTAAATCTACTGCTATGGCAAATCTACTAACTGTTGTACGTAAGCGACGCAACCCCACTCGCATTTGATGCAGTGCTTCTGGATCTTTATCTTTCTTAACTGCTGTTTCCCACTTTAAGGTTTTCTGGAAGTGTTTTTGAATTGCCGAAGAAGCGTAATTCCCTAGAGTTTTCTTTTGGGATTTTGTAGCTAATATCACTGTTGACACACCTTTACAGACATTCTAAATAAATATATTTTTCAATAATAGCATTAATCAAAAAAAAAGCCATATACTTTGATTTTCTTATATTATCTTATGTTATACTTCAAAAATATTTATTGATAAAAAGCTGACAATAATCATATTTAACTTGTAAAATACCTATTTTTAGCGTTGCTTAATGGATGTATGAATTTACATTTTCGAGATAGCTAAACAACGATTCAAAGCGCCTTTGCGTGAGTCTCATGGATTAAATGTGAAGACTCCTCAGTATGCTATTCCAACCACACGAGGAGGCCGTATCAATTCCTACTCATCCGCTTAAAGATTTGTGGAAATTGCCTGCACCGGACAAGTAGGAATACATTGTTCGCACACAATACAGCGCGAGCGAGTGAATGTCAGCTTAAACGACTGAGGATCGAGATTTAAAGCTTCTGTAGGACAAACTCCGGTACACAAGCCACAATGAACGCACAAGTTTTCATCAACGATAATCTCCCCTAAAGCATAGGAGACGGTAATATTTTGCGATCGCATCCACTCAATCGCCGCATCTAACTCATCAATATCCCCCGAGAGTTCCACAACAAGTTTGCCAATTTGATTCGGGGCGACTTGAGCGCGGATAATATTTGCAGCTACGTTAAAATCTCTTGCCAGTCTATAGGTGACAGGCATTTGAACAGCGCGTTTAGGAAATGTGAGAGTGGCTCGTTTCTTCACAAATTTATTATGAGGTTTTTTCTGTTTTAGCGTATCTGAATCAAGTCCGTTTGATGATCAAAAAATATCTCTGGTACCGCGAGCGGGGAATTAAAAAGCTGGAAATACAAGATTTTTAGCTGTTTGGAATAGTAGATTTATTTCCACACCTGGTGGACTTGTCGGTTAAACTAAGGATATTATCGCTTAATAAGTTTTAATAATTTTGTTATGAGTACGGATTCACCTGTTAATTCTCCAGAAAAATCTGAAGTCACCGTTGCAAAGCGGGTTAGAAATCTCTTAATTGTCATTGTGGCGATGGTCCTTACCGTTGCCTTAGTCTTGGGATTGCGAACGGAGACAACTTCGACTTCCCTCGCCCAGTTAGATCAGCAGTCTACACCCTTAGACGTCGCTTTAACTAACGGCAAGCCATCGCTGATGGAATTTTATGCCAATTGGTGTACTGTTTGCCAAAAAATGGCACCAGATATGGCTGAGTTAGAAAAACAGTATGGCGATCGCATCAATTTTGTCATGCTGAATGTGGATAATAGCAAGTGGCTGCCAGAAATGCTGAAGTATCGAGTGGATGGCATTCCCCATTTTATATTTTTGGGTAAGAAAGGGGACATCTTAGTGCAGGCGATCGGCGATCTGCCCCGTACAATTATGTCAGGCAATTTAGAAGCCTTGGCAGTTGGTTCGCCTTTGCCCTACTCCCAAGCAAGCGGAGTCGTTTCTAAATTTTCAGTACCTACTGCTCCTGTTGGCAGTCAAGACGATCCCCGCGCTCATGGTAATTCATAACTATAACTCCATGACAGAGTCTTGGAGCAAAATTTCCGCATCGACGTTACATGTGATTATACTGAATCTTTATATGAATCTAAAACACCACTACGGATAATTAATGGGGGCCAAACTAACAAGAAGAAGCCCATCCATGTCAATACAGGTACAGAGACGAGAATCGTTAACCAGATAGTCTTAAATATGACCCAGCTACCGCTAATAAGGGTGACACCTGTGAGCAATATAGACCAAGGTTGACACCACCAGGGTTTGTATTTCCAAGGACTTATGGGCTTTTGTTCGGGCATTGGTTTCGTCCGCGATTGGCAAGTAGTTTTCAGAAGCGTAATTCTAGACAATAAAAATTATTAGCTACCTCTCCCATTTGGTTTTTCCCTAAATAGGTATTCGAGTATTTGCTCAATCCGATCATTATTTTGTGTAGTAGCTGTGACAAGTTCTGATATGGCAGCCTCAATGCGAGTAAGTGCTGCATCATGAGTTAATGCTACATTCTCAAGGTGAGTAAGTGCTGCATCGTGAGCTAAGACTACTTCGGCTGTGTCCTCCATTAATATAGTAAGTTGCTCGAGTCTAGTGTTCATCTCATTGGGCTGGTTTGTTGTCATTTTTTACCTTGCCGTTGCTCTTGTGTCTGTATCCACATTGCTATAAGGCTTGATATAACTTCACTTTGTTCCAATACTAAGCTTTTCAATATTGTTTTAAATTTGACTGACAATTCTCTAAGTACATAAGCAGTTATATAGTATGTTGTTGCGTTGTTATTATTCTGGCATAGATACTAAATGACTAAAAAATTATTTTGCGTGCTTGACAACTCGACGTTAACAAACCTCAACGCCGGGGTCAGTCGCTTCTCCCAAGGGGAGACGCTGCGCGAACGCTCCAAGTCAAAAGTCAAAAGTCAAAAGGAAGAACCACCAAAACAAATTTAGGGGCTTGCATCCCTTTTTTGTATCGGTCAACGTATTTTCTATGCCGTAGTCAGAAAACCGAAAAAATTACCTTTCCACCACCTCACGCATCAACTGAGCCAATTTCTCCGCACTATCAGGAACTGCGATCGCCTTCGCCTCTTTTGCCATTGTTAACAATTCTGGTGACTGTAACAGACTCAACACCTTATTTTGCAGCATTTCTGCCGTCAACTCCGACTGTTGAAACATCAACGCTGCACCCGCAGTAGTAAAAACTGAGCCATTGTAGGTTTGATGATCTTCAGCGGCAAACGGATAAGGAATCAAGATTGCTGGCGTTCCACAAACGGCCAATTCTGTTAAGCTACCAGCCCCAGAACGAGTAATCGCTAAATTACCCCGTCGTAACAAAGCCGCCATGTTATTGTAGAATGGTAAAGAAATATACTGCGGGTGTTGTAAATGGTCGGCATCTGGATCATTTTCGCCTGTCAGATGCACAACCCAAACACCTGCATCAAACCAAGCTTGAGCAGCCTCGCGCACTAACTTATTGATAGCAACAGCACCCTGGCTACCACCAAACACCACAATTAAAGGAACACCCTCAGGAATACGTAAATCCAGAGATGCAGCAATGCCCTCATCCAAAAATTGAGAACGCACCGGAGTCCCCGTGCAGACAGTTTTGGCACGAGGCAAATATTTAGCCGCAACGTCAAATCCCACTGCCACCGCAGTACACCAAGGGCCAAAAAAGCGCGTGACTTTACCCGGTAAGGCGTTCGACTCGTGGAGAATAACAGGTAAATTTAGGGAACGTGCGGCAATGACAGTCGGTCCTGCAATATAACCACCTGTAGTAAAGACTCCCTGAAATTTTCCTTGTTGCAGGAGTTTTCTGACTGACAAAACCGAACTGATGAGTCGCCCCAAAGTGCGTAAAGACGATAGCCCGAACCCTTGCTGAAAACCTTCAACTGCAATAGTATTCAGTGGATACTGCTTGGGAACGAGCTGAGTTTCTAATCGATTGGGGACACCCAGCCATTCGATTTGATAATCTGGCAATTGTTCAGCCAGTGCGATCGCGGGAAATAAGTGTCCGCCAGTGCCACTAGCAGCTATTAATAATCGTATAGGAGCGTGTGCCATCAGCCTTCTACCATTTCAGCGTCTAGGTTAACTAAGATAAAACAAATTACCTTCGATTTTGTTGTCAAACTGCCAAACAATATATCACCAATGCCTAACCTTATTAGCTTACTATTTAGACGCCAACAATCTTTAGCCAGCAGCTGGCTGATTTTGTTCTTCCTGACACTCGGTTTAGTCGGTAGTTGGAAATCCGTTCAAGCTAGTACACCCGAAACTGCACCTGCTGAACTGAAAAACTTATTGGCGCAAATAGATGCCGCCGCCAGCCGGGGTGATATCAACGGAGTCATGCAGTCATACAGTCCCAATTTCACCCAAGGGGATGGATTGACTCGCCAAACTATGCAACAAGCTTTGACTGGACTCTGGAAGCGGTATCCACGAGTAAAATACACCACTCAATTGCAATCTTGGCAATCTCAAGGCAATGACATTATTGCCGAAACCGTAACTACCATAGCGGGATTACCCTCGCCAAGCAGTAATAACTTGGCGATGAATTCCACGATCACATCGCGCCAGCGCTTAGGTGGTGGCAAAATCCTTCACCAAGACATTCTGTCTGAACGTACCCAACTGACCTCTGGCACCAAGCCCCCCCAAGTGGAGATTCAGTTACCACAGCAAGTCACAGTCGGTCAGCAGTATAATTTTGATGCGGTTGTCAAAGAGGCAATCGGTGATAATTATCTCCTAGGAACGGCACTCGAAGAACCCATCCAACCAAACAAATATATCAATCCCACACCTGTGGATTTAGAATTGCTCACATCTGGCGGACTTTTTAAAGTTGGACGTGCGCCAAATACCCCTGGCAGTGAATGGCTTTCTGCAGTCATCCTGCGGGGAGATGGGATGACAATGATCACTCAGCGCTTGCAAGTTGTCAATAAATAGTAATTAGTCATTTGTTCTTTGTCCTTAGTTCTGACAAATGACAAATGACGCATAACAAATAACTAAAAATGATTTCTATTCAAAATCAAATCGTATTGATTACTGGTGCAAGCAGTGGTATCGGTGCTGCTTGTGCCAAAATATTCGCAGGTGCGGGAGCAAGATTGATTTTGGCTGCCCGACGGTGGGAACGCTTACAGCAGTTGGAACAGACGTTGGCTGTGCCATCTCAACAAATCCATTTGTTACAGTTGGATGTTCGCGATCGCACTGCTGTAGAATCTGCCATTTCCAGTTTACCCCCGAACTGGTCTGACATCGACATTTTGATCAACAACGCAGGTCTCAGTCGCGGTTTGGAAAAAGTCTACGAAGCCGAGATCCAAAACTGGGAAGAAATGATTGATACTAACATTAAGGGTTTGCTGTACCTCACTCGTACGGTTGTTCCCGGCATGGTTAGTCGCGGCAGTGGTCATGTCGTCAATATCGGTTCCATCGCCGGACATCAAACTTATCCTGGTGGTAGTGTTTACTGCGCTACCAAAGCAGCCGTCAAGTCTATTTCTGAAGGTTTGAAACAAGATTTATTGGGAACACCTGTACGGGTAACTTCCGTTGATCCCGGTATGGTAGAAACAGAATTTAGCGAGGTTCGCTTTCATGGTGATCGCGAACGCGCTGAAAAAGTTTATCAGGGAGTGACTCCCCTTACCCCAGATGATATCGCTGATGTCATCTTTTTCTGCGCCACTCGACCATCTCACGTCAATATCAACGAAGTTGTGCTTATGCCAGTTGACCAAGCCAGTGCCACCCTTGTCAATCGGCGAAAATAGGAGTTAATTCCTAGTTGTCTAGTAAATAAGGTTCAGAAATAATCACAATGGTTGAATCAGCCCCAAAACTTCTAACTGTTGATGAATTTATTACTGGCTATGGCGATCGCGATCAGTATGAGTTAATCGACGGTGAATTAATCGAGATGGAACCAACCGGACCTCACGAACAAGTATCCGCCTTAATTGGGCGAAAACTGAATGTAGAAATTGACCGTCAGGATGCAACCTTCTTTATCCCCCACCGATGCCTCATTAAATTGTTAGGGACACAAACAGCATTTCGTCCGGATCTCATTGTATTAGACCAAACTCAACTCATCTATGAACCATTGTGGCAACTTGAACCTGTCATTACATCAGGAAACTCTATTAAACTAATTGCTGAAATCGTCAGTACGAACTGGCAAAACGATTACGCCCGCAAGGTTGAAGATTACGCCATGTTAGGAGTGCCTGAATATTGGATTGTTGATTATCTCGGCATTGGCGGCAGAGAATATATTGGCAAACCCAAGCAGCCTACGGTGACAATTTGTACATTGGTAGCAGATGAGTATCAAAAACAGTTGTTTCAAAACAACGACCGACTTGTTTCCTCAATCTTTTCAAACTTGCAACTTACGGCAAAACAGATCTTTGCTGCAGGGCAGGTTACAAAACTTGGCAAGATGCGTGGGGATTAATAATTTTGAATTTTGAATGAAACGTAGGGGTAAAACTGTGCGCGTTTATACAATAAACCAATAATAACTGTTATATGCTGTCACAACCCTTTACTTTTGTACTTCCGGCGGAGCTTTCCGCCAAAGAACCACCAGAGCGACGGAGAAGTACCCGTGATAGAGTGCGATTGATCACCATCAACCGCAATGGCGATCAAGTTGAACATACTTGTTTCGACGGCATAGGCAAGTTCCTACGCCCTGGTGATTTACTTGTCTTAAGTCTAAAACGATGGTCGCCCCGTCACCGTCCTTTGTCATCATAAAACCCCACTACTCCCATTTGTGAGAGTAACTTTCAAGAAAATCAACTTTGCACCTGCGACAATAATGACTACAATAAAGTAGAAGACTTGATCTCTGGAGTGCTTGCCGTGGGATTATTTGATGATTTGAGTCGGTTTCTGGAAAGCCGTTTGGAAGAATTCTTGCGAAATAATCCGCACTTGGAGTTAGAAGCACTTTTAGAGCAACTCCGAGAGCAAGAGGAAGATTCTTTAAAGCTAATTGCAGATCTACAATTGCAAGAGAAGCGATCGCAAGAGGAAGTTCTGTCAACTGCTCAAGAGATCCAGAAATGGCACATACGTGTTGAAAAAGCAAAAGCTTCGGGCAGACAGGATTTAGTTGCTGCTGCACAAGAGAGAGAATCAGCACTGTTACGTGAAGGAAATCAGCGTTGGGGACAAATGCAAGGTGTAAAGGAACGCATTACTCAAGCTAAGGAACTACTGCGTAAAATTCAACAACGGCGACAGGAAGTACAAGCCAAAGCAACTGAAGCCCAAACAGCACGTACTAAAGCGCAAGCGCAGCAACGTATAGAAACTGTAGGTTGGTCTAATAAAACTAGCACTTTTTCTCAAGGGTTTGACGAGTTAGAGGAGAAGTTTCGCCGTTGGGAAACTGAGGACGAATTGCAACAGATGAAGCGGAATCTGGGTAAATAGAACGACAGGGACAATAGGTAAAAATGCCTCGCTCAAGAATGAGTGCTGTTGGGTGGAGTAATTGGTGTTGAAATTGCTAAAAAATTGTTTATTTACTAAAAGCTTGTCTAAGTGACGAATTTGATATGTAAGACCGAATTACTTCATTAAACAGTATTTTTGTAAAAGAAGTAGCTCCTTGATCAGAGAGGTGCATGGTATCAGGTATATCATTATCTGACTCGATGTCACTGAGAGTGTAAAGAGGAATATCATAATTTTTTAAATATCTTCTTAATTGCTCAAAGTATTCTTTTTTATAAATACTCTTCTGAGCCATTTGATTGTGTAAACGTGTTATTGGCATTTCCACAAAAATCAGCTTAATTTTTGACTGTATTGCTAGGTTAATAAAAGCTTCTAAGTAGGTTTTTGAAGGAGTAAATCTCCAATTTTTTTGGCTTGAATATAATGTTTCATATCTGCTTAATTCGTCTTTAATTAGCTGATTAATGGATTCTTTACGGACTAGATTATGAAAATCCTGAAAACCATTTTTACTATTACTTATTTTGCTTTTATCAACTTGGTTTTTTGTGAATTTATCACATAAGACTTTTCTAATTATGAAACGATATCTATAAAGTCTACTAACCTTTTGTACTACTAAATCTGAACGACTGTCTATATTTAATAAAGACTTATCAAATAGTATAGGGAAATCTGCCATCTCGCTAATCTGGGCGAGGTAAGGATCGTCAAAAAAAGTAGCCACAGTGAGTTCATTATCAACGAAGCCATAAATTAAAACTTTAGGTTGCTTCCCTTGCTGTACTAAATGCTTCAAAAGTAGATAGTGGATGCCAAAAGGACTACTGCCTACCCCTAGATTATAAGATTTTATAGGATCTCCTAAGCTTTCGGTAGAGACTTGGGTAATCACGCTAGGTTTTATTCCAGCAGCAACTCTAGAGTTACCCATAAATAGGATGTTGGGAACAAAGGTATAACCATGAATAGCAACTTGAATAGGTATCATATTGTCACCCCAACGAGATAAAACTAACTCTGTACTTAGCCAAGCTACCAAAAATATAACGGTTATTATCCAAGAAACTTTCCTATTAATTAACCCAAGTATAATTTTCATAATTGTATATTTTTTTCAATATAAAAATATTCTGATTATTACCAAATGACGCTAGATAACTAAAACTGAAAATAAATAAATTGCTGACTTTGAGGGGCAAATAATGTAATTAAAAATAGAGACATTGTATAAAAAATCGGTCGTAATTGATTCAGTTTTTCCAAATTTTCAATTTTGCTAAATTCAAAGATAATTTTTAATAAAATTAAATTTGCGAGAACTATAATACCCCAAAACCAGTCTTGTGGAGGTTGAATGTATGCCGTAGGTAGGAGTAAAGTCTGTAGCCAAGATGATAATTGAAACACATCATGAGACCGGAAAATAATCCAACCAAAAACTACTGTTATATAGGTTAAACTCCATGCCAATAACCGTCCCCATAAATTTTCTGGAAAAAGCGATTTAGCTATAAGTGAACTGGCAAATACACGATGTATTACTAAAGCAGAACCTTGATAAATACCCCAGATGATATATGTCCACCCCGCTCCATGCCATAGTCCACCTAAAGCCATCGTAATTAGTAAATTAATATAGGTACGGTTTTGACCAGCACGATTTCCTCCAAGAGGTATGTAGATATAATCTCTCAGCCAGTTAGATAATGTAATGTGCCACCGTCGCCAGAACTCACTAATACTAGAAGAAATATAAGGAAAATCGAAATTAATAGGTAAATTATAACCTAGGAGTTTAGCTGAACCTCTAGCCATATCTGTATACCCTGCAAAGTCTAAATATATTTGCAGAGAAAACAAACCACCTGCTATCCATATATCCCAGGCAGAGCTATGATCTGTTTTAAAACTGATGTCAACCAAACTAGCAAAATTATCCGCAAGTACTACTTTTTTGAATACACCTACACATAACAAATCAAGCCCTTGAAGGAATGTTGTCCAACTAAAATTTTTCTTAGTATTTAACTGAGGACTGAATTGTTGTATCCGGACAATAGGTCCAGCAATTAAATGGGGAAAGAATGAAATATATAAACCAAAGTTACAGAAATTATAGATTGCTCTACCCCCTTTGTAGGTATCAACTAAAAAACTGATTGCCTCAAATACAAAAAAACTTATACCTAAAGGTAAAAATATATGAAAACTACTCAGAAAGGGCAAAAAATCTTTTGGCAAAAAATGCTCTAAGTTTTCTAGAGCAAAATCATAATATTTAAATAAGCATAGAACTGCCAAGTTAAAAACTATTCCTATTTTTAAAATAATTTTTCGATGAGAAATAGAAGAATTTATAAAATTTCCTAGCAGCCAATTTATTAGACTAAATATAAGTAACAATACCAAGCCTTCTAGCTTCCATGCTCCATAAAAAAGATAGCTACTCAAAAGAAGAAAGTAGTTTCGCCATTTGTGAGGTAGTAACCAATATGTAACAACAACTATACTTAAGAATATTGCATATGTGAAACTATTAAATAGCATATAAAAAGTATTTATATGTGAGTTATGGATAATAAACTAATGTCTAACTCTTAGCTCATAAGTGTTTATGTAGTAGAGACATAGCTCCCTGTTGAGTGGGGGTTGGAGGAAGCTTATGGTTAATCGAACCGTATTGTCCTTACCCCTACTAATTCATGTTAAAGTTGAAATTTGTTTATTCTCCCTGTATATTTTCTTAGATATTAGTCAGAGATGGTATAGTAAAATTACTTAATTTTTTAGGGCAATAGCTAGCGAAGTTCAGTATTTCCACCATATGCACGTTCATTTAGCCGAATTGATGGCTTTATTGTATGATCGCACTCAGTATTCTTCAAACGTTCCGATTAAAATCTTGAGGCTGTTCCAACTAAAATCTTGAGGCATGGAACGTAGTATGTTTGTAGATGTTTTAATAAGCCTACAACAGTTGTTTGTCGGTTACATCCCTGCTGCTGTTTTAGGTATTTTTTTCGGGATTGTTATTGGCGCGAATGCTCTGGTATATCAGATCTTCGAGCGGATATTACAGCTGGCGCAAAGCTTTATTCCCATAGCTTTCCTACCCTTGGCGCTGATAGTTTTTAAACAGAATGAACCTGCTGCTTTTACCGTAGTTTTTATGAGTGCTTTATGGTCGATTACTATGTATACCGCAAAAGGGGTGCGATTATTTCGCCAACAAAGTCATAATTTTCGAGTCGCTATCAATCAT
>CAZZVG010000068.1:0-11705 GCA_964657295.1 Iningainema sp.
CCGCGAACTAGCTAAAATTAAAGTCAAGCCTGATGCCCAGTTTGAGGCATGTACTTATGACTGCGATCGCTATCAACTTTAATAATATCGTCAAACTTAGCGACGACCAATTCTACCAACTGTGTCGGGATAATCCCGATGTCAAACTTGAACGGAATGCTTTTGGAACACTCATTGTCATGCCACCAACGGGAGGAGAAACAGGAAGATGTAATGCTAAACTAACTGCACGATTTGTGCTGTGGAACGAACAAACGGAACTTGGTGAAGTCTTTGATTCTTCAACTTGCTTTAAACTCCCCAATGGTCCTGACCGCTCTCCTGATGTATCCTGGATAAAACTGGAGCGATGGAATGCCTTAAAACCAGAAGAACGCGAAAAGTTTCCGGCTATTGCTCCAGATTTTGTTTTGGAGTTAATGTCTCCATCCGACAGTTTGAGCGAAACTCAAGCGAAAATGCAAGAATATATGAATGCTGGGGTAAAATTGGGTTGGCTCATTGAGCGAAAAACTCGCCGCGTTGAAATTTACCGACAAGGGCAACCAAAAGAAGTATTGGAATCCCCTATAAGTTTATCTGGGGAAGATATTTTACTTGGGTTTGTTTTAGATTTACTCTTTCTGTGGGCTTAAAAATTCATCTCAACACTGATTGAGTACAATACAGTGTGAGGCTTCTTTTTGAACAAGCTAAAATAAACTTAACGCTTTCTGGTTGTCAAAGTGTCTGAATCTCTCCCACTGCGCGAAAAATATCTTGCTTTCATCGACGAAATTGTCCAAAACACCCTAAAGGGTAAGGTTAGCTCTCAAGAACAAGTGTATCAAATGTTACTGAAAAATGTGACGACTGATACAGGAGAGGTGTTTGAGATGGCTTTGAGCGATCGCACTGACACTACCCAGCAACAAGTCAACACCGAGAAAGATGAACTCAAGCAAGCGAAAGCAAGCCGCAGTTTGAGAGCATTAAAGACGATTCAAAGTCAGTGGCAACGTGCTCAAGAGCAAAATAAAGCTAATTATGCCCTCGGGGATGCCATGAAAGAGATTACGACAGCGGCATCGGATGAACGTCTGGCGGCATTCCTACGTGTCAGTGATCCGAATCACAAATATCCGTTGAATTTCCAACAATTTCAGCAATTGTCAAAATCTTTACAGCAATTTGCCCAAGCCGACTCTGATTTTGAGCAAATATCACAAGGCATTACTCGCGGTTTGACGAATTGGCAGCGAATTCAAGATCACTTGGTGAGTTGGATGTACGAGCAAAATCGGGAAGCGCTGGGATTTGGTGGTGTACCTGGAGAAAAAGGCCCTTGGGCAACTTGGGCAAAACAAGTCAACAGTGAGTTACCATCTGCTCTGTTCCGTACTTTAGCACTTGAGCAATCTGCTTTTGATTTTGTCCGACAACGCAGTCTCACTCTCAGTGATTGGGTAGAAATAGAACTCATATTACAGTATTTGCAACGCGGTTTGGTCAATTGGTTCGACCAACAGCCTTACAACATCAAAGCCGGCTCGAACTACTCGATTTCAACTTTTTTAACCTTTGCAGTGATTTGGAGCCAGTTGGCAAGTGGTTTGGGTGAAGAGACAGCTTATGGTAAAGCCTCTTCCCAGGTCATGTTGCAAATATTACGCAACTTTTCTCAAAGGGAGTATTTTCCCTTATATGGGGGAATTTTCGCTTCTTTTTCCGGCAGCTATTTGCGCGATGCACTCTCTTATCTAGATGAACCGTTGCTGAGGGTGGAGAAAACTCAAGAAAAAGCGCGGATTTTGACACTTTTAGGTTACTCTCAACGGGCTTTGGGCCAATACGATCGCTCAATTGAGTTTCATGAGCAAGCGTTGGACATCGCCCGAAATGCAGGAGATCGCCCTTGTGAAATCGCTAACCTGAATCACCTCAGCCGTACTTATGTAGAAAGAGAAAATTATGCAGAGGCAATTAATTACAGCCAACGTGCATTAATATTGAGTCGGCAAGCAGGCGATCGCACCGGAGAAGCCAATGCATTGGCAAATTTAGGCTACAGCGAAGTTATGCAAGCGCAACAGCTGGAACAAGTTGAGCCGGAAGTCTATGAAATGGCAATTAACTATTTGCAACAAGGTTTAACATTATCAGAACGGTTGGGGGATATTCAAAGTAAAGCCTTGTGTGTTAGTAGTTTGGGGATTGCATACCAGATTATTGGGCAAATGTCAACAGCGATCGCCTATTTAGAAGACAGCTTGAAAATAGCGCAAATGTCTGGGGACTTGTATCTTCAAGGTTTGAACTTGGCTAATTTAGCTGAAGCTTACTATCACGTGCAAAATCAGGAACAAGCTATTTACACGGGTTGTTTGGGGATGTATTTATTAAACCAAATTGGCTCCGATAAGTGGCGCAAACCTGCAGGTTTTCTCACGATTGTGCAGGGACAAATCGGCGGAGAAACTTTCCAAAAAATCTTGCAGCAACATCGCAGCCGAATCGTCTCTGTGATTGGCGTCGATGGATATGACTATATTCCGCAACTATTAGAGCAGTATCAGCAAAGTTTGTAGTTCTTTTGTTCGCATTAGCCGTTAGCGAAGTGGTGTAACAATAATAAACAGTTTAGCTGGCAGGATGAGGAAAAATGATGAGCAAACTCCTAATTGCTAAAAGTCAACGAATCTTAAAATTCAGTAGGTTATAGTAGCAAAAAAAAGATTCCTACTATGTATTTTGTAAGTTGTGCGAAAATAAAGATAGATTAATAATTTCGTCAACATAGTCCAAGAACCAAAGGTTGAGGTGAGCATTGTGGTCATTCTTGATAAAGATTTAATAAGCAAAGCAGTAGAAAGTAATGTGGATAACATAATTCACAAACAACTGGAATCAATAAAATGTGAGTTAGAAGAAAAGTATCAACAAGATTCATTAGCAGGAAAGACTGTTGACGATATAAGAAAAATTCAATGCATTGTTGATGATGCAACGAGAATTAGTGTCAGCAATGAATTGCTTCTAGATGAGAGAATCAAAAAAGTTTTAAACAAAATAAAAGAAGCAATTTCCAAAATTAACGAATTTGATAAAGAACAAAAAAGAACACTTGCCGATAAGGTTTTTCAAGATTTAAATAAGATTTTAAACTCTTGTCAAGAAAAACTGGAATCACTTAGAAAAAAACTAGAATCTATTATAAATTCTCTAACTCCCATTACCAGAATAAGCACCAAACTTGAAGAAAGTAGTAATAAGAGAGTATTTGAAGATTGGGCAGAAACAATTGAGGTACTTGCAGAAGGATTAGAAGAACTATTTGAAATCTCTTCAGATATTCCTCTCGGAATTATCGAGGATTTTGCCAGAAACTTACTATTAATAACTGCAAAAAAAAGTCAGATAAATACACGGAAGGATGAATATAGAAGAAGACTTAAATACGCTGCTAAGTTCATACTCGGCTTAGTTAGAGAAAAGAGGTATGAATCTCTAAATGAAAACAGTGCAGAAGCAAAAGCAGTGAAAAGACTCGAAAATACCGAGGAAATAGAGTGGGTGACTGTATTAGAACCTGAACAACCTATTAATATAGATAAAATTAATACAAGGTTGAAAAAACGTGGGTACAACATCCAAATTTTATGTGAAGACTGATCCCAAGGTTAAGAGTGAAGACTTACCACAACTATCTAAAGAATTACAGGATGACTTTTGGGAAATCTTCGTAACAATTTTGAGTGTAGATCCATACGGATGTAAGGGTTTTGGCAACCACGACTTACTAAGAGAATTGCAGGGGTGCAGAGCGCTAGAATTTGAGGAAGAAATAGACGGATATATAGATGTTTATCGGCTAGTTTACCGAATTACAGATACACCCAAAAATAAAACCGTCGAAATAGTCAGCATTGGTTTGCATGACTATCCTTATGATAGAGCTTATCAAAGAATAAAGAGGAAGTAAAGAAAACATCAGAAAAGTCAATGGGATCACTTGGAGGTGAGTTGATAGCAAGAACTGGAATTATAACAAGCGATCGCATCCCAATTCATGACATCCTCTAATAAGGTTTGATATCCTAATGCATTGGGGTGAAGACCATCATTGCTGATGCGTTGGAGTCGCCAAGATTCACTGCACTCCATCCATTTTTGAAAAACATCTAGGTAGGGAATTCCGTGTTTTTGGCAGGCGAGTCGAGAGGCTTCTTTGTAGCGGTACTGGTCGCTATGGTTATAGTATAAGCAATCGAGAAAAGGCATTTTAGCTTCATCAACTGGTACCATTCCTACAAATATCACTGGACAAAGTTGCTGTGCTTGTGCTAATAAAGCAGCAATTTGCGATTCAAAAACGTTTAATTCTGTATAATTTCTGCCATTGAGACGACCTACCCTGGCTGAATCGTTCACGCCGACAGACAGAATAATTAAGTCGGGAACGCGATTTCGCAGTTCGCCGCGATGACGAAATTCTACTTCCAGTCTTTGCGCCACTTGCTGGATGCGATCACCCCGTACTCCCAAATTATAAAGAACATGACCTGCACTATCCGGTAACATCCACCACCGCCGCAGTCGTTCAACCCAACCACCTCCATCTGGATCGCCAAATCCATAAACTAAACTATCCCCTAATGCGATAATTTTTAACGGCTGACAATGCTTGGGTACATGAGATAGCTGTGTTGATGAAGGTGCCAATGATGTCTGCATCTTTAGACTTTAGATTTATTTAGATCTTTAAAAGATCCTACACATTTCTATACCATTAATCGGTGTTGTTTTAACTTTTTCTTTTGTCTTTCTGATGAAGAAGCCGTAATTAAAGATACAAGTCACACGGAGTTCCTCCTTCAGGCGGCGTGAGATTGCAATTACGAATGACCGAAGGGAACTCGCGTTAATTTGTCGGCAATGCGTGTCGTTTCTGGCAGGCGATATTTTGGTGTGCAGCGCAATACGTAGTCAATTGCCGTAGGTAGACTGACTCGATGACCGATAGACACGTAGACAGGCTTGACTTCTGTACGCGTCCGCAAAACTACGCCGATTGTCTCGCCTTTATGTATTAAGGGTTGCTTGCTCCCTCTTGTAGATGCCAAATCTTCATGCTTCCCAATTAACAACGATTTCGCGACACCAATTGTTGGTAAATCTAAAATTACACCGAGATGACAGGCTATACCGAATCTTCGCGGATGGGCAATACCCTGACCATCACACAAAATAAGATCGGGTGTAATTTTAACCTTTTCGAGAGCATCAAGTACAGCTGGTATTTCCCGAAATGAGAGGAAACCAGGGATATAGGGGAATGTTGTAGGACTGCGTGCGATGCTCGTCTCTTGTAATTGTAGATCTGGAAAACTCAGTATTGCTACGGCTGCACGGCTAATTGTACCATCTGCTTCAAAACCCATGTCTACTCCAGCAACATACTGCACGGGTTCTTGAAGCTGATCAACAGTGATCACCTCAGCTTGCAGCTTTTCTTGAATAGCGATCGCCTCGTTTACTGTCAGGGGCCAAGAATGACGTTGATAAATATTCATGGGGTAAAATACCTTTAGAAAACAGCCAATTTGGATTGTGTGCTTTAATGCTGCTGTTTTGGATTCCTGGATTTAAGTGAGAAGGAGCGATACGGCGCACAGGAGTGGCATAAAGGCATCGCACACGCTCCAGACAGTCACTCGATAAACTTTATGGTGTGGTTTTCACTTGCATACTGGGTGCGATCTGCCGAAGGCAGCAGCGAAGCTATCGCCATCGTCGATGAGCCATTATCCGGTAACAAAGAATCTAATAAAGTATCAATACTATCATTAGAGAGGTCTGGTATGGATAACAGGCGTTCGACATTGGTAAAGTTCCGTTGAATTGATTTGCGGTAGGTGGGATCGTAGTGGAACTGCAAAAGATCTTTTACAAATGATTCCCACATTCCAGTATCAATCATCAGATACCACTCACTTAATTTGTCCCAGCCATAGCGGGGTTTAAGTTTTTCCAACTTTGTTTTTAAAATCTTGGGATGAGTCACCAGATGGGGATATTCCTGAAGGAGAAACTGGACTCGAACAGCTACAGGTACTTGAATTTCTACACAGCCTGCGTGTTTCATTTTCTCCCACAAAGATGGAGGCAAATAGACTTGCCCTATTTTTACACTTTCTGATTCTACCCATACTGGCTGATGAGGATTAAAGCTTTGCAATTGGTGTAGCAACAGAGAGTCAAAGTATTTTTGTGAAGGTTGAGGAGAAAGTTTTTCTTCCCATTCTTGCCCTAATAGGGAACCGCGATGCTTAGCCAATGCTTCCAAATCTAATACTTGAGCGCCACGCTGACGCATCTGGTAAAGTATAGATGTTTTACCGCTTCCAGTGAGGCCACATAACACTTGGTAGGTAAATTTTTGTGGCAAATTTTCCAGTTGCTCGCGGACATAAGCGCGATAAGTTTTGTAACCGCCTTCAAGGAGAGTCACTTGCCAGCCAATTTGCGCCAATACTAAAGCCAAACTATTAGAACGCTGTCCACCTCGCCAGCAGTACACGAGAGGACGATAGTTCTTTTCTTTATCGGCAAAATGTTGACTGAGATGCTGGGAAATGTTTTTTGCTACTAAAGCAGCGCCAATTTTGCGGGCAGTGAAGGGCGATTGTTTGTAGATTGTTCCGACTTCTGCACGTTCGGTGTCATTGAGTACTGGTAAGTTAATTGCGCCAGGAATGTGATCCTCCGCAAATTCACTATTGCTTCGCACATCAATGATTTCACCGTAATTTTCTGTCCAAGGCTGTTGAGTATATGTAAGTAGAGCTGGCATTTTCTTTAAACACTATCTTTCTCAATTTTGACATTAGAACAAGGTTGTCAGTAATGTCATATAATTATCATTTTTCCTGGAATTTTAAAAAGATTGCTACCTGGGATAGATGTTTCAAGCGATTAAATTTACTATTACTTCCAGGATATATAATTTACAGCGAGGTATTTTTCAAACACCAGTGCTTTACTAGTGTTTTATAATACATTTTGTTGATTTGACGAGTTATGACGACAAGCGGCTACCATACTCATGCTGTCGTCTAGTGGAGGTGCACAAAGGCTGATCACTCAATTCAAACAGAGGTTCTATGAAAAAGTTTTTCCCCTACCCTGGTTCGTGGTTAAGTGCTTTAATGCTGTCTGTATTGATGACTGGGTTTGTTGCCCTACTCAAGCAGAACAATTTAGTACTTAATTTCGCCACAAAATGGTTAGACAGACCGGAAGTATTAACCACTATTCTGATAATAATACTCATATTACCCATACCTGCGATCGCTCTTTTTCATCATTTTTTTCTCAGTCGCGTCATTCCCACAATTCCTGAGGAAAAAATAAACCATCAAGGATTGTTTCCGGGACTGATAAGTTGGTGGGAAAGCTTATATAGCTGGCTGGTACTTGTTCTATCTACACTGAGTGCAACGTTATTTTGTACCCCTCTGCTACCTCTGTTCAAACTTGACTACGAAAAAATTATCTCTGTAGAAAGCCAATCTTCTAGAAATATACAAGTTATTTTTGCTACTGTTTGGCTAATCAGTGCCACTCTGTTTTACCAAATTCAGTATCTATTTAAACTGCGTCTAATTTATGGTGTTCCTATTATTAGTACACCAGAAAGCTCAAGTGATACATCAATTGAGAGTCATGTACAAGATGAAATTGGTTTAACACAAATACAAACCGAGCAACAGGCTAAAAAGAAGCAAAACGTCTTTCAATTGCTGCTCAAGCACAGAAGTTTACCAAAAAAAATCTTCACAACTGTTTTAATTTTTCTCATAGCTTTATGGTTATATTTGTTTGCCAAATTACCAGAAGCCAGACAACCTATCTCTGCAAATTTACTCTGGAAAAATGTATCGCCAGAGATGATCTCTAAATCGTCTAATTCGCTGGATGATACATTTGATTTAGCTCTTAAAAAAGCCCGACGTGCAGCTAAACTCACAAAATCAGCACAATCTCAAGATGAGTGGATGATAGTTGTAGACAAGTGGCAAGAAGCAATTAAACTGATGGAGTCAGTGCCATCTTCTGATTCCAATTATTCATTAGCACAGCAAAAAATTGTCCTGTATCAAATTCATCGAGAATTTGCACAGAAAAATGCAGATGGTGGGGGATTAGGGAGATAAGTTCAAAGGATAATATTTGCTTCGCATCTTGAGACGATTTGTTTTGTTTCGCTCTCCGTAGTAATTACAATGAATATACTTACCTTTACCGTCTGCCATCATGGTTAACACCTCTTTACAACAGACGACTCCAAGCAGTTCAAGCGCACACATTCCGCCTCTTGAGAGTGGCGATAACCTCACTCGTCCTGAATTTGAGCGCCGCTACAACGCCATGCCCGATGTGAAGAAAGCCGAATTGATTGAAGGAGTTGTTTACGTGGCATCCCCTCTGCGCTTTGAACCTCATGCCGAACCGCATGGAGATTTAATGGGCTGGTTATGGTCTTATAAAGTGGCTACGTCTGGTGTTAGACTGGGTGATAACCCAACTGTGCGGCTAGATTTGGACAATGAACCCCAGCCCGATGCTATTCTGTTAATCGATGCAACCTGTGGTGGGCAGTCTCACTTAAGCGCTGATGGTTACGTGGAAGGTGCGCCAGAATTAGTCGCAGAAATTGCTGCCAGCAGTGCTACTAAAGACTTACATGACAAAAAACGCGCTTACCGTCGCAATGGCATTCAGGAATATATTGTCTGGCAAGTTTTTGAAAGCATCGTTAGTTGGTTCAGCTTGCAAGATGGAGAGTATGTTTCACTGATACCGGATGCGGCAGGTATAATTCGGAGTCAAGTATTTCCTGGATTGTGGCTTGATGTGCCAGCATTAGTGGCAGGAAATATGCCACAGGTGTTGGTGATGTTGCAACTGGGAATAAATTCAGCAGAACATCAAGCATTTGTAGCACAATTGAGCGGGGACTAACTACATCTAAAAAATAATGGCCTCGTGGATTTCTACACTAAAAAACCTCTCAAGCTTCATGACTTACCTTAAATTTCTTTTCCTTGGCTCCATAACATATGGATTAACACCATAATATTTACTAGAGCGAGACATGTCGAACATGATTAAATTTTGATGACCTAATTCTTGTATAACTCCTGGTTTAGATGGATATGTGTCAAGAGCTTTAATGATTTCCGAGGCTACTGCTTTAGCTAGTAAGGGTGGAACAGAATTACCAATTTGTCGAAATCCATGCCATTTTGTTACATGAAATCTAAACCAGTCAGGATAGGAATGTAAACGTGCAGCCTCGCGCACAGTAATGCATCTTGGGGTAAATGGATGAATTGGTCTAGGAGAAGTAAATGCTCCTCTATTACTGGGAGTTCCTGCTCTAAGTGTATTGCATATTCCTTCAGGATCGAGTTTATAGAAGCGGCTGATTGGTTCGGTTTTTCCAGGTGGAGTAGCATCGAATCTTTTAATAGATTCTAAAGTATGCTCTGTTCTTAAACTTGAAGTCAGCATTTCCGAGTCATATATTCGTTTATACGAATAGTCATTATTTGCATGAACTAGACCGCGAAGTTGCATACTATAATCACTGGGCTGACCAAAATCTACAATTACCCAATCTTTTTTATAGAGTTCTATATAATTTTCTACTTCTGGTAAGTCTATAAGTGCATCCAAAACTGTAGGACTTGATTGAAGCTCGTTCTTGAATACTGCTTTCTTTGATTTTGCAGGTTGAGTTATTGGCACTGGATAATTTGGTAATTCTAGATCGTGACGGCAACCTAGTAAAAATAATCTCTCACGATTTTGTGGAACACCGTACTCAGCAGCATTTAATACTTTATATTCTTTCCGAACTTTATAACCATTTTGCTCAAACTGATTAATGATTTCTGTGATAAATTCTTTGTGCTTACCTACAGTTATTCCTTTAACATTTTCAAAAACAAAAAACTTTGGCTGTAGTTCTAAAACCAATCGAATATAATGATAGACAAGAGAGTTTCGAGGATCGTCAAAAACTCGTTTACCTATTAATGAAAAGCCTTGACATGGTGGACCACCAAAAACAACATCGATTTCTCGGTTGTCAATAGAAGAAGAACTTCTAATTTCTTGACCTGTAGTATCAACAACACTTTTACATAAAATCTTCCAAAAGGGAAAATTAAATTCATGTGTTGCACAATGAATGGGATCTATTTCAACAGATGCAAGCACATCGAATCCCGCTAGCTCAAAGCCAAGAGTCATACCTCCAGCACCAGCAAACAAATCAACAGCAATAGGTCTTTTTTCCTGATTACTATAGATATTTTCTACTATTTTTGTGCTTTCAATTAGCATCTAAAATAAGTATTAACTATCATTATCATATTACAATAAAGTTAAGACCCCATCTTTAAGACGGTATAGAGTTTTTCGCTGAATTATAAAGATGAGCTAAAAGCTGGTAGCATGTTCAAAATTTCCTTGGCAGCGCGATCGCATACTCCCACTTCTCCCATACACTGCCGCATTTCCTGATAATCTGCCTTCATTTGCTGTATCCGTTCAGGATTAAGCAACAATTCCATGGCGGTTTGCAATAGATTCCCTAATGTTGCTTGTTCTTGAATAAACTCTGGCACAATCTCCTTCATGACAACCAAATTTACGGGTGAAGCGAAGGGGTAAGAAATTTTGAGAACACTCCGGGCAATCCAGTAACTCAAAGGACTAACGCGGTATAAAATAACCTGCGGTACATTCAACAGTGCCAATTCCAAGTTGACAGTACCACATTTAGTCATTGCGAGATCGGCTGCTGCTAGGACTTCCTGCTGTTGATCTTCGGAGACAACGGTAGCCCGTAAATTGTACCGTTGTATTGCTTTCTCAATTGGTTCTCTGTAAATTTCTAGAGATAAGGGAATCCAAAAATGTATCTGAGGCAATTTTGATTGAAGAACCTCAGCCGCACGGAACATCACTGGTAGGAGATATTTGAGTTCTTGACGACGGGAAGCGGGGAGAAGAGCTACACTTGTCACATCATCTCCAATACCTAACTTGACACGCGCTGCTTCACGGTTAGGAAAATCCCGCATCCGATCTAAAAGAGGATGCCCCACCCAGCTAACTTTCGCTCCTTTCTGTTGGAAATAACGCGCTTCTTCGGGAAAGATGGCTAATAGCTTATCTGTCACAGCGATAATCCGAGCTGTGGCACGAGCAGTTACCAACTTTGCCGATGCTACCCAAGTTTGTGGTGCAATGTAATAGACGACGGGCACTTGTGGTAGATGGCGGCGAAGATATTTACCGATTACCAGATTCGGACCCATGTAGTCAATCAGTACCACGATATCAGGTGGGTATTTTTTGAGGTAGGCGATCGCTAATTGCTGCATTTGAAAAGTTGGCAACACATAAGGCAATGATTCCAAAAGACCCAGAGAACCAATACCAATGGTATTACCCAGTATAGTTGTTCCAGTCGCTGCCATTTTCTCGCCGCCCAAAGCCACTATCTGTAATTCCAAACCTACGGCAACTGCTTGGCGCTGGAGTGCAGCAACTAAGAGCGATCCTTGCAAATCGCCAGATACTTCGCCAGTACTGATAAATATCCGCATTTTTTAATAGGGAGTAGGGGAGAGGGGGAGAGAGGGAGAGGG
>CAZZVG010000069.1:0-11697 GCA_964657295.1 Iningainema sp.
CCTTGATCTGCGGTTTCAAAATTATCTTGAAATTGGTATTTCCAGATTTACAACCACAGCCTGTAACTCCTTCGCCTTCTCCTCTGGTAAAGCATCATTGGCAAACATCCCTGCCGCGAGTTCAGTTCCCGCCAGATACTTCAGCCGATCGCTTGTCCGATATGGTGGATAAAACTGAGCGTGTAAATGCGCTTCGGGATGGGTACCGTCAGTTGGTGCTTGAAACCAAGCCATCAAGTAAGGAAACGGGCGATTCCACAAGCCGTCATACTTGAGAGTGACAGTTTTTAAGGCGAGAGCAAGTGCCCAGCGTTGCTGTACTGTCAAGTCAACAAAGGTGGGAACTGGCTGTTTTGGAGCAATCCAAACTTCATAGGGGTAACGAGCACACACGGGGACGAAGGCGATCGCATGCTCATCCTGATAAATAATCCGCTGGTTGTCAGAAATCTCCTTTTGAATCAAATCTTGCAGCAAACCCCGCTGATGTTCTCGGAAATACGCCTGTTGCATTTCCAACATCCGTGCTGGAACTGGTGGTATAAAAGGATAAGCGTAGATTTGCCCATGAGGATGGTGCAAAGTTACGCCTACCTCTACACCCTTATTTTCAAAAGGTAGGACGTATTGGATTTGAGGATTGGCTGCGAGTACGCGGGTGCGATCGCCCCAAACTTGTAACAGCAAATCTAAGTGTTCCAGTGCCAAAGAACCGAGGGATGCCTCAGGGTCTTGAGTAAAAACCACTACCTCACACACCCCATTCGCCGGCAGAGTTTTCACGATGGTGGCTGGTGGATCGTGCGCCAAAGGCGTCATCGAGGGAAAGCGGTTCTCGAACACCGCTACGTCATACTTTCCTTGGGGGAGTTCGGTAGGGAACTCAGGGTTGCTGGTGGGTGCGAGGGGGTTATATTCTGCGGGTGGCATGAAAGTCCGCCCTTGACGGTGACTCGCGTAAGCAACCCATTCGCCGCGCAAGGGATGCCAGCGCAGGTGAGGATTTGCCCTTACTGGATCGTTACTGGGGCTAGTGGCTGTGATGTCCTCAGTAATTGGGTATCGGCTATATAAGGTCAGGTGGCGGCCATCTGGCTTTAACAGCTTGTGGGAGTACATAATCCATCTCCTGAAAGGTTTGCAGCGCGGATCGCTTCAATGGGAATTTTCGGTGTGCGATCGGCGTACAACAAACCGTTAGCTTCTTGGAAGGTATCCGTTAACTGCGTGTAACAGAATCCGCTGAACATATCAATATTATTGACTGTTTCGAGCAGAGCAGCGTATTTAATTTGGAACTCGGAGATATTCCAGCAGCGCTCATATCCCCAGGCTTTTTCCGCCTCGGGATGATCGGCAGGGGCATAGGCGATACCACCAAACTCGGTCAGCATCACTGGTTGTCCCTGATGGGGATAGTTGTCAAGTGTGAGAATACGCCCTCCGGGACGACGACGCTCTAACAAATCCGAGATTTTAACTTCAGGTCCATAACGCTTTGCCAAGTGGTTCGGCGTGGTGTCGTAGTCATGGATAGCGAGAATGTCGGTATCTGTACTTTCCCAGCCATCGTTGCCGATCACTGGGCGACTCGGATCGAGAGTCTTGGTTAAGTGATACATTGCCAAGACGTAGTTACGGTGAGCCGGTGTCTCGACCAGATTCGGAACTCCCCAAGATTCATTAAACGGCACCCACGCCACAATACACGGATGGCTAATATCCCGCTTGATCACCTCAGCCCACTCTCGCGTCGTGCGTTCTACTGCTTTAGGCGTGAAGCGATAAGCACTTGGCATCTCCTCCCATACTAACAGCCCTAACACATCTGCCCAATATAAAAAGCGGGGGTCTTCAATTTTTTGGTGCTTACGTACCCCGTTGAAGCCCATTGCTTTGACGAGTTCTACATCTCGTCGCAACGCCTCATCATCGGGTGCAGTCATTAGTGAATCTGGCCAGTAGCCTTGATCGAGAACCAGGCGCAAATAGTAGGGACGACCGTTGAGCATAAAGCGATCGCGCTGTATGTTCACCGTCCGGATCGCCGTGTAAGATTTCACCTCATCCAGCAGTTGGTCTTTATACCACAACTGAACTTCAGCATCGATTAGCGTTGGCTTTTCAGGACTCCATAGCAATTCGTTGCGGTAGTCGTCGATACCAGGGTCGGCAAGGGCAATGCGGCGGCTAATTTCCCCGTTGAATACTTCATAAGTATCGTTCGCCAGCACCTGATCGCCAACGCTCAGTTTCACCTTTATTTGTATGCCTGCTGGCGCATCACCTGCGATCGCGGCATAACAACCAAGTTCCCACCGATCAAAGTCTGGATCCCAGCGGATGTGATCGATATAAGTCTTACCTACACGTTCAACCCAGACTGTCTGCCAAATACCAGTGGTGCGAGGATACCAAATACCGTGCGGTTCTAGCTGCCAATCCTGCTTACCCCGAGGCTTGGCGAGGTCAAGAGGATCGTCCTCTGCCCAGACTGTCACCAAAGTTCGTCCGCTATCATTCAAAACTGAGGTAATATCGAGGGTGAAAGCGGTATGTCCGCCTTCATGCTCAGCTATGTATTGACCGTTAACCCAGACACGAGCGCGATAGTCCACCGCCCCAAAGTGCAACAGCAATCTGCCTTCACCTTCAGGCGTATCAAATTCCCGCTCATACCAGCAGTTCGAGTGAAACCCTGTATCACCAATACCGCTTTTGGTAGATTCGGGAGCGAATGGAACTTCTATATGATGAGTCCATTGTTTAATGTCACTGGGTTGAACGCATTGACCCTCATTGTCAAAAGCGAACTTCCACTGACCGTTTAGAGTTTGCCAGTGCGATCGCTGTAACTGCGGACGCGGGTATGCTGTTTCTCTTGAGCCGAAAATTTTCTGGCGATCGGTATTAGAGGCTAATTTAGCCTCCCGATTCTTTATATCTAACAATTGCATGAAAACCTCTCGTCTGTTTGCAACAGAACAAATTCTTTTTGTGTTTTCTGTTTAACAATCCATACAACCAATTTAGCCTATTTCCAAAAATTCCTGTAGGACGCTTGACCGTACCATTTCTTGGTACGGTCAAACCACTGCTTACAACTCACCTCAAACCACACTATTCTTTAGTAGGGAACGCAAATCATTGCTGTTGCTCCCCATCTTAGGGAAATCAAATTAGGTATTGGCTGCTGGCATCGTGATATTATGGCATACTGATCCCAGATATTTGTATAGGTTGTCTAGAAAAAATAATATTAACATTTTTGCTAGATTTCACAAGCTAGCAAGATTTACGGTTGCCCTTTGATCTCAAAGCTGCTTTAATTTACCAATTTCTGCTATCCAGTGACGACGACAACGATGCTCTAAATTGAGAATATCTTCTAACGACCAGTGGAAGTGAAAGGCTATACATGCTACCTCCTCATGCAGTTGCTCTGAAGGGTAGCTTACTACTCCCCCGATAAAGCTAACTCCATGCTAAAATTGTTACCACAGTTGGGACAGTGAGCGGGAATGTATGCATCACCCTGCTGGTTAATCCGATTATAAAACTCCCGTAAGTAAGCTAAGTCACGGGTAAAAAGATTTTCTAAAAGTTCCGGAGTTACGGATGATGAATCACCGAGATGAGTAATTACTCTTGATAGCATCACCAAGACTCGATAAACTGGGTCTTGTTGAACTCGACGGTCTTTTTGAACGCACATTTCATCTTTTGCAGTCGCCAAGCGCATTACCCCTTGGCGATGAATTTTCCCGGAAGCATCTACTAAACCTCTAGGGAGGATGAAGTTAAATTCTGTTTGCAGTGGGTTGTCACTGTTCATTTTAGCGGTTGTGGAAATCAAAGTAACTGTTCTGAGATTTTGCCAGCTAATGGCTAATAGCTAATCGCTTTTTACCATTAGCTATTGTGCTGAGTAAAGTTTCTCGTTGTTGCTGAATATCAGCATCATTGGGATTGATGTTTGAAGCTTTTTTAAAGGCTGTTAAAGCCTCTTGTTGTTGACCTTTTCCAGCTAGCGCCATACCTATACCAGTCCATACATAAGCATTGTTGGGACTGATGCTGTTAGCTTTGTAATAGGCTTGCAATGCTTGATTATAATCTTGCAAATTTAGTAGGAAAACACCTTTATTGTACCAAGCTTCAAAAAAGTTGGGATTGCTTTGAATGGCTTCATTGGTGGAGTAAAGTGCTAGGTTATAATTTTTCAAATGCCAAAGTGCTGCACTTTTGTTTGTCAAAATACTTGCACGGGTAGACTGATCAACTGCATTAACATCACTACTCAAGGCGTTGTCATAAGCTATAACTGCTCGTTCATACTGTTGTAAGGAGCTTAGTATTCTGCCGTGGTTGAACCACGCTTGAGTGTATTTAGGATTAATATCAATGGCTCTTTTTGTTGTTGCTTCAGCTTCTGAGTATTTCCCTAAATTCCACAGACTGACACCTTTGTTATTCCAAGCTTCCGCATAATCTTGTTTAATGGAAATCGCTCGTTGCGCAGAAGTAAGTGCTTCTTCGTACTTTTTCAGTCCCAAAAGCGCATTGCTGCGTTGATGCCAAATGTAAGCTGGACTTATATTATCCATGATTCCATCGACCGCAAGGGCGCGATCGCACGAAGCAAGTGCTTGTTCATACTTTTGCAATTGGTTTAAAGTCTCGCATTCACCCGCCAGCGCTGGAGAATATTTAGGATTAATGGCAATTGCTCGGTTGTAATAGGTAAGTGCTTGTTCATACTGCTTCAATTTTTGCAGCAGCCTTCCTTGCTGATTCAGGCTAATAGCATCATTGGAATTAATTCCTGGCGCTTGTTCATTAGCAGTAGTTCCATCTGGGAATTTTCCCGATTTCCTTAGCAAAGCAATGATTTTATTTCTCCTAGCAAGTGCTGGCGTAGCATTTCCCCAATGACTATTAACGGACAGCGCCTGTTCACAAGATGCGATCGCTTCTTGAGGTTTTCCCAATGCGGATAAGGCTGCACATCGCTGAGTCAAAGCAAAAGAATTCTTCGGTTCTCTTTGCAGAACTTGGTCATAAGACCCAACCGCTTCTACGTATCTTGCCAACTTCAACAGCGCATTGCTACGATTCGTCCACAGATCAACGTTCTCTCTATTGGGATCGAGGGCGATCGCCTGTTCACACGCAGCAACAGCTTCATCATATTTTTGTGCTTTTTCCAGTACGCGACACTGTTTCGACAAAAAACCAAAGTCTTGGTGAGCAAATGCGTCTGAATTCGGCAAATTACCCCCCCATTTCTGAACGTAATTTTCCGATCCAGTAGCGTCTGGCACATTTTCGCGTTTGTTTACTACCCAAACGCTCGATAGTACTAAAATACCTAAAACACCAGAGGTAATGCCAACCCATGCAAAGATCCGCTTCATAAAATTTGCCTCAACAGATTTGAACGCCCTCCACCCTAATCTTGCTTATCTGTCAATACGGTTCAGTTAAGAAGATAATGAACAAAGCCGATAACCTTTGTAGAGACGTTGCACTTGCTAGTCTCTACACACGATAAATTCTCACCTAGAAGCCCTAACTGAACCGTATTGGCTTATGGATGGTTCGTAGTTGCGCTGTCTACTACGAACAAACCAGTCTTACCCCTCAATTTCAGTTTGACAACTTACTAGTTGGAATTTGAAGAATCAAAACGGTTGCTATTTGCCACCGCTATTTATGACAACACAATTGGTGAAGCAGTTTTCGGAAATGGTCAGAAAAAGTTTTTTAGTAGCATTAAACACATCGGTAAAATGTATTTGTGAAAAAATCAGCGTGTGTTACGGATTCAGTTTATTGTAATTTGTGATCCCACGTGATGTGCATCTGATGCTCTTGGCATGACTCATCAATCTTTTCCCTCACCCTCGCCTCAACCTTTGCAGCGTCTTCATGTCTACGACAGCTTGATGATGAACGCTGAACGCTGGGGACTGGCTCATCACTACCATCGCCATCGCCAAAATATCCACTATCAGTCCCTCAACGAACCAGGGATTGTTTGTGGTTTGGGGGTGCGAGTGATTGCTCCGCCAGATGACGCACCAGCAAGATTTCGAGATCAGCGTTGGTTAGAAATTCAACCAGGTATTGCTATTGACCTAGAGGGCAACCCAATTATTGTTGACTCCACCATCGACCGCAAGTTTAGAATTGCCACGGTGGCTCCAACAACCGGAACCCTAACGGTATATTTAGTTGTGAGTTATGTCGAGCCGCAAAACCCAGGACAAAGACACAGTTCTGACTTAATTCGGGAATGGTTCCGGTTTGACGAAAAAACTAGCCCACCCACTGAAAAGGAAATAGAATTGTGCCGCATTCAGTTGCAACCGGGTACAGTGCAACTGGAAAACCCACCAGATGTATTATTTCCACGGGTTAACCAGTTAGATTTACGCTACCGTCAAGCAGCCAAAGCTAGACCGCAAGCGGTTGTAAGTATTGCTACTACGCTCAACGCGAGCGATCGCACTTGTGATAACCTTTCTTATTTAATGCAATCTGTGGCATCGCTTTACCCGGCTTTGCAGGGAGCAACCCAAATTGGACAAGTGAGATTGCAACCAGCAGAACTAAGCGATTATGACTTACTTTACCTCACCGCTTGGCAAGCACTTCATTTGGATCAAGAAGAGCTAGATACCCTAAGTCAATATTTAAAAACAGGTAGCGTAATTCTGATCGAGGTTCCTAAAAATAGTGCCAGCCTAGCAAAGGATATCAAAGACCTGATTGCAGACTGGGTTCAGATTCCTTTGCAATTTTGGCACAAACTTAGCCGCGATCACCCTTTACGGACACAACCCTTTTTATTCGCAGCACTTCCCCTGATCAATCAACAATATGTTCAACTAGCCAACGGTGGGGGAATAGTTTTGATAGAGGGAGATCTATCCGGCGCTTGGGGATTAGATGACAACCTGACTCTTGACCGCAACGACATTCGCACAGCACAGGAATTAGGGATCAACATCCTTCATTTTGCCCTGCGACGGCGGCAAATGATGCAGTGGTTACAAGAGTCATAAGACAAAAATATGGAAATCAATAATCTTCTGGCACAAATCCGAAATTGTTCTCTTCCCATTTGAAGATTATTAGTAGGCAAGACTCACCCTATATAAATGATTATTAGTAAGGTGAGTCTTGCTAGCCCTGTCAAGGTGTAAGTAAAAAAAACGAGGATCTCTCCCTTGTCCTTCGTGTCTTCGCGGTTCAAAACAAATTTTAAACCACGTTCGCCGTTAGGCGTGCCGAAGGCAAGACACGAAGGACGCAAAGGTAAAATCTCGAAATATTACACGATATTTAGCACTTAATAAAGGTGAGTTTTGTCATGGCGGGTAGTGTTCAAGCACAAGTTTCCAAAAAAACTTTGGAATTCACACCGGATAGTTCATTCGACTCTTCTGACATAAGTGTCAACAGCGAAAATGAATTTGATGTAACTGTTACTAACAAGAGCGATAAATTTGCCAGCTTTCAATTAGAGCTTTCAACACCTGGGCTAGACGAGAATTCCCAGATTAAATGGTATAGCGTACAGCCCGAGATTTGTGCCAAAAAGCCACCGGGTGATCAAACAACATTTCATGTAGCGATTACCAAAGCTCCAATTCCTGCTTACGACACCACCATCGACCTAATATTAAAAGTCCTTTCAGTCGAGTATGAAAATTTATATACCAGCCAAAAACTTAGGTTAACTATCAACAAGCCGTTGAGGTCTTTGCAGGTTGAAGTGCCGAACAAAGAATTCAAACTCAGACCTGGCGATTCGATTGAAATTCCGGTTTTAGTATATAACTTAAGCCCAAAATTCACGGAAATCACCGTTACTTGTACAGGATTAGATCCTGAGTGGATGACCGCAGGACGAGAGCGCAAGTTGCTAGTAGAACCGGGAGATTCGGAAAAAACAAGTTTTTGGTGTCACCCGCTAAGAGATACCCAAACCCTCAGTAAAAAATACAAATTTACTATTGAAGCGAAGTCTAACACCAGTCAATACACTACCCGTGAACAGGGAATTGTAGAAGTCATTCCTTATGGAGTTGTCGAGTTTAGCTGTATTGACAAACAGCAAACAATTCCAGGCAAAGGAAGAAAGCAGTCGAGCGCTATCTATGAACTGGTATTTAAGAATGAAAGCAATTTACCCCATCAAGTCAATATTACCATCCCAGAACAAAAGCAGAAACAATGCGATTTTCAAACAATTCCTGAGGGGCTAAATCTAGCTTCAGGTGAGACGAGAATGATGAACCTGGAAGCGAAAAAGAAACGACCTTGGTTTGGGCTAAAACAGCGACTGCTGTTTGAAGTTTCATCTGAGTTAACTAATCCTGATTCTGGAGAACTCAGCACAGATATTTTCGCAGATCCCAATACCCAAGTTTTGGAACTGAAGGTTTTACCCGTCATTCCTTTTTTACTTCAGGTTGGCGGAGGAGCTTTAATTCTGTTGCTGCTGTTGTTAAACTGGTTGCTGCGTCCGCATGTGTATCATACAGGACCAGTCAATTCCGTGCGCTTCTTTGGAAACGGAAGCTTAGTATTCAGTGGTTCCAGTGACCAGACGATTCGACGTTGGCAAGTTGAAGAAAGTCCTTTTAACTCGACTCATCTTAAAGATCAGGGTAAGATTGCAAACCCAGATCAAACACAAAAAGCAGTGCGCGTAATTCGTCAAAGCCCAAAAGACAACGATTTACTTGCAGTTGGGCTTGAGAATGGAGAGGTTAAGCTATGGGATATCTCTACAAATGAACCGAAGAAAACACATCTGTTCGAGGATAAAGCAGATCGTGTATTTGACCTCGTATTTACTCAAAATGGTCGCTACCTATTTAGTGGTCACGGTAGTGGTCTTGTTAAGCAGTGGAATCTGGAAAATTCTACTAAAAAACCACAGAATCATGTGAATGTGAATTTTGCCGTCTCTGCCCTAGCTATTAATCAAAGACCGGATGTGTCGCCTCTAGTGTTTATTGCCGGACGGTTCAATAAAATCGCTGTGTGGGACTGGAGTAATCATAAAATAGAAGAAATCCCATATAAATGGAAAGACAGGGAAAAAGAACGCCCTGTATTTGGTCAGCACGAATATATAACTAGCCTCGCAACTGCTAATAATATATTGGCTAGCGCTGATAACCAAGGTTACATTACTTTGTGGAATGTGGATAAAGTACGTCAATGTCTTAATAAAGCTAAATCATGTGACGACGCTATTCTTGCTCAATGGCGTGATGGTCATAACAAACAACCAGTCCGTTCAGTGGCTTTGACGCAGCAAGCGTGCTATTTAGCAAGCGCGGGAGATGACGGAAGAGTCATGCTTTGGCATTTTAATAAAGATCTAGCCGATATATCAAAAAAGGGACACGAGGTTGCTAGCTTGTCAGGTGAAACATTCAATAGTGTTGATATCAAAGCGTTAAACAACTATGTCCTCTTAACTACTGGTGATAATAACAATCAGGTTAGACTGTATCGCGTTAATGGGATGAAAGACAATGAAAGTTGCAAATAGCCCCCTTTTTATAGAAGACGTTCCGGAAAATAACAATGAAATTAGACGGGGTTCTACCGCTAAACGTCGGTTAGTTGTCAAAAATCTCGGCGATAAACGAGCAGAAATTGATATTTGGATCGCTGCTGCTGATAACAAATCCGATCCACTATTGCGGTGGTGTACTTTTAGCGAAAAAAATCCTTTAAGTATAGATGCCAAAGACTCTAAAGAGGTAACATTAAATTTTCAGATACCACAGCAAGCAACTCTAGATTTATACAACTATGAAATTTTAGTTGAAGCTGCTGCTCAATACCCTGGGAAAATCTTTCGTCGTCCGCAGCAACTTCGGGTTTTGTCCTCAGATCAAGATGCGGAATTTGTTAACGAACCAGCATTTAGTATACAGCCTGTAACTAGCTCTGCTAACCCTTTGCCTTTACAAGCTGGAGCACAGCTACAAGTAAAAGTTCGGGTGGAAAACCGTTCTAGAAGGGTAGATCGTTTTTATCTCAATTGCCCGGAATTGACAAAAGAATGGTATACAGTACGCTATCCAGAAAGCAGCTTAGATATCCCTGGGTTAGTGAAGGAAACCGATGGATTAGAACTCAACCCAGGTAGTACGGGCGAAATTACCCTAATTTTACACCCGCCACAATATACTCCCTCAAGAAATTACTTTCCAACCATCCGCCTCACATCCAATAACACAGAAGACTTAGTGCTGCAGGATGTAGTGTACCTGCAAATTCTTCCCGACGACAGGTTGAATGTAGAAATGCGCCCCTTATCGCGCAAAATACCGCCTCCTGCAGTATTTGATCTGGAGTTAAGCAATCAGGGGAATATCAAGCGGGAAATTACCATTCGTGCCAAAGATGAGGAGGGACTTTTCACCTATATCTTGCAACCTTCCGTTGTGCAGATCTCCGCAGGAGAAAAGCAAAAAGTGGCATTGACGGTGAAACCTAAACAACCGTGGCGTCGCCCTTGGTGGGGAAAAGGGTTGACATCTACCTTTAACATTGAACTGGAAGATGCTTTACTGCCCAACACCAGCAAACCGCTAGCACTCCCAAACAACTTGCCCCAAGGAACTTTGGTGTGGCAATCTCGTCCTTGGTGGCTATTATGGCTGCTGATTCTGCTAGGTTTGGCAGCTATGGGGGGAGTAGGTTTTGCCATCTGGTTGAAATTCTTCAATAGCCAAGTACCGGAAGTGATTAAGTTTGAGGCTACGCAAGATCGGGAAGGTAAAGGTGATGACATTTCTCTCCATTGGGAGATTAGCAAACCAAGTCAAGTAAAAAAAGTAACGATTATTCGCCAGGAAGGTAATGTAGAAACCGACAGAAAGAATTTCTTGTTTCCAGATGAACTAAAAAATCGGAATGGGAATTGTGAGTCGTCTTTACCAGGTATGAATTCTGGGGATATCCAAGATGTTTTAAAATGCACAGTGCTAAGTCAAACTCCTCAAAAAGCTGGAAAATACACTTTTAAAATAGAGGTATATTCTCAGCAAAATCAACAGCAACCTGCATCATCTCAAATTACAGATACCATCACAATTAAGCCCATTAAGCCCCTGCCTTTACCACAAATTACTGAATTTTCATCTACCCAACCCGCTTATAAAGAAGTTAGTGCAACTCCAAGTTTGGGCACAAATAAGGCAGGTGAAAAGACAGAGAAATCGGTTGTGATTGACACTGTTGACTCAACTCCGCCCAGCCAGCCTCAATCATCGTCTCCCGGTGGGACTTCTCGTCAAACTGCACCGACAAACAATTCAGCCCCAACGACTCCACCCAGACCCTCAACCGCAAATATTTCAGCACCCACAACTTCACCCAAACCCTTAACCGCAAATAATTCAGCACCCACAACTCCACCCAGACCCTTAAATTCAAGTAAACTGTTGCCCATTGAATTACCACCTAAACCTAATTGATGTACATCATCACAATCCTCACTGTAGTTTGGGTAGAGTTCGCAAGCGTTACCCAATACTGCTCGGCTAAGCCTGAAAAATGAAATTTTGTAGGTTGGGTTGAGGAACGAAACCCAACACCACAGACATTTGTTGGGTTTCACTTCGTTCAACCCAACCTACGATTCTACGATTCTAAAAT
>CAZZVG010000070.1:0-11682 GCA_964657295.1 Iningainema sp.
CCTCCCATTACCTCTTAATTTCCGGTAGGATAAAAAGTCCGTTCCTCAACAAACTGCTATGCTCAATCCGAATCTGGATGAAATCCAGCTGAATAAACAAGATTACGAAAGGTACTCCCGCCATCTCATTTTGCCAGAAGTTGGACTGGAGGGACAAAAACGCTTGAAAGCCGCGAGTGTGCTGTGTATTGGTACAGGTGGACTGGGTTCGCCACTGCTATTGTATCTAGCAGCTGCAGGCATCGGACGTATAGGTATAGTTGATTTCGATGTCGTCGATCATTCCAACTTGCAACGCCAAGTCATTCACGGTACGTCTTGGGTAGGTAAACCTAAGATTGAATCAGCAAAAAACCGCATTCACGAAATTAATCCTGATTGTCAGGTTGACTTATACGAAACTCGTATCAGTTCAGACAACGCTCTCGACATCATCAAACCTTATGATATTGTGGTGGATGGGACTGATAACTTTCCCACACGCTATCTAGTTAACGATGCTTGCGTACTGCTAAACAAGCCCAACGTATACGGTTCTATTTTCCGTTTTGAAGGGCAAGCGACTGTGTTTAACTACGAAGGTGGACCAAATTATCGCGATCTTTACCCAGAGCCACCACCACCCGGAATGGTTCCCTCATGTGCTGAAGGGGGAGTATTGGGTGTTCTGTGCGGCATTATAGGCACAATCCAGGCGACTGAAACTGTTAAAATTATTCTTGGCAATGGAAAAACTTTAAGCGGACGCCTACTGCTGTACAATGCCTTGGAAATGACGTTCCGTGAATTGAAGTTACGTCCTAACCCAGTGCGCCCAGTAATTGAGAAGTTAATTGATTACGAGCAATTCTGCGGTATCCCACAAGCAAAAGCAGAGGAAGCGAAACAGCAGATGGAAATTCCAGAAATGACAGTGCATGAGTTAAAACAACTCTTAGAAAGCGGCGCAGATGATTTTGTGTTGCTGGATGTCCGCAACCCTCATGAATATGAAATTGCCAAGATTCCTGGTTCAATTTTGGTACCTTTGCCAGACATTGAAGAAGGCAAAGGCGTTGCTAAAGTGAAGGAAGTTTTGAACGGACACCGTTTAATAGCTCATTGTAAGATGGGTGGGCGATCGGCAAAAGCTCTTGGGATTCTCAAGGAAGCTGGCATTGAAGGTACAAACCTTAAGGGTGGTATTACTGCTTGGAGTCAGGAAATAGATTCCTCAGTGCCACAGTATTAAGAGTGCTGAGTGCTGAGTTACAAAGAGTCTTGAGTTAAGATTTTTCTCTTTCAAGCTTAGTCTTTGATTTAAGAGAAAATAAGAAGAATTCTTCACGGCTGTTGGACTCAAGACTCAGAACTCAGCACTGATTTAATACATACCTGCTTCGTCAGCAACACGATCAAGGATTTTGCCGAGAGATATTCCGACAGCTTCGTCAGAAAAATTATCTGTGGCATAGTTTTTAGCTGCTAGCCCAAGGCGATGGCATAATGCTGAATCATTCCACAACATTTCAATTGCTTGCATTAAGTCATCAACAGAGCGAGGTTCAACCAACAAACCTGTCTTGCCATGCTCAATATAATCTTGCGCTCCATGACAGCGACTGGCGATGATTGCACGACCCATGCGCATTGCTTCTACAATAGTGATTTGCCCTCCAGCTGTTGTCAAGGGGTTTGGAAGCAGAGGAACGATACTAATCCGTGCTTGTTGGGCTAAACGACGACACTCTTGCGTTGTAATCCCAAAGGGTGTTGTTACATTCTGCGGAATACTGTAACCTTGCAATGCAATTTTGCCAGAGGCCACAACCGTTGGTATATTGAGTTTTTTGACTGCTTGGAATAAGGTCGAAAAGTCACGATGAGCAGAACCTAGTGCCACAATAAAAGGATCTGTGCTGTTTTCTTCGTCAGTTATGGGAATCTCTGGTGATTGGTAAGGCACAAATTCAAAACGCTCAATCGGAATTCCCAACCACTGATGGTACATTTCCCGTTCCTGTCGTGTATGGACAACAAAGCAATCTATTTGCTTTAGGCTAACTTGAGAAAGCCATTGTCGAATTCCAGGATAACAAGAACCAACATTGAATAACCATGCGATGACAGGAATGCGCTTGCCTAATAAGCGTTGTTGCATCCCCACGACTACTGCAGGTTGAGGAAAAACCGTGATTATACCTCCCTGTGTCGCTTTGATCGCTTCCATACCCTGTTGCCAATAGAGTAGCCAGTCCTTGAATCCAGTCATAGCAGACTTGCGATCGTGCCACTTTTGTAATGGTTCTGCACGCAGAACGAAGTCAAACTGATGTCTAGTTCCAGGAACATATGGAGTTAACCAAGTGTCATTCTTTGACTCTATCTTATCTATAAAGGAGGCAGCAACAGTCCAATGCATGAGTTGATTATGCTGATTATTAGATGATGGAAATTATGTATATCCAACTCTTGATAAGTTACACGTACATAAATTTTACTTGGAGAAAATTATACTCGGAAGTTCTTGTGAGTGATGTAATCGACATTCCGGATCTCCCACTGTCACAATCAGTTTTTTCGTTTTTACACAGCAGTCCGCGCATCATTTGTCAAATTCTCTCTCATTCTTTTCTTCACAATACAGAACTTTCATTCACCATACTGTCCGGCAGACACCAGTGGACAGTATAGTAGACTCTGAGCACAAAGATTGGAAGACAACACTGAAAACAGCGAAAATTTTGCATTCATTGTTTACCGACTGTCCGGCAGACAGCCCTTGTAGACACGGCAGCAAATCGGACAATCGGAGAATGTATGGCAGACTTTTATCGACAACTGGCAGACAGTCCTTGTAGACAAGGTAGATTATAAACCGGACAATCGGAGAATGTATGGTAGACGTTTATCGACAGCTGATAGACAGTCCTTGTAGACACAGTGATTGTAGACAAAACACTCGCCGACTGTCGGGTAGACAGTCCTTATAGACAAAGCAAGTGTTTACCAGACTGTCTACTGGACACTTGCCGCCTGTCCGGCAGACACCTAGATCGGGATTATTAGGAACACATCATTTATGTCTATGCACAAAAATCTATTTTTGTCAAGATTAATTTCTAGCGGATTTCAACTGAGTGAAGTACATTCGTAGGGGCGATTCGCCCTTACAAAACGTCCAAACCCAAAGGATTTTTGGAATGTATTGGATTTTGGAAGAATAAGAACGATCGCTGATGGTACTGGATTGAGAACAATCGGGCTTTTAGGTATAATGAGGTTCGGTAGCGATAAAATAGTACAAATTTTCTAAGAATAACTCTATGAGTATTCAAGCTGAATTTGAAGTTTCTGCTCCACCATTTCGTTGGGATGAAGCTGGGGGTATCCGTTCTTTTAAGCTTCACGCCTAAGTGAGCGTTGCTATCTTGCACTAGTCTAGCATTATATACTCTTAGCACTCTTTATCAGAGATTGTCAAGCAGGAGTAGAAATGAGTTTAAAGCGCAGAAAAATGAAGAAGTGCGACGCCCAAGGCATACGGATGTGTGCCGTACACCAAGGTATTCCAGTTCAATTGTGACAAAAATGTCCCTGGCTAGAGCGGCGATCGCACTCAACTTAATTAACTCGAATCAGTGAAGTTTGACTTTTCCTAAATACCGAAAAGTATTATCCCTTGTACTCACTTGACTTATCTCTCGCAGTTCAATTCACCGGCTTGCTGTGTAAAGCGGATGTTCTCCCGATAATCTACCGGACAATCGATGACTGCTGGTACGTTCTGTGCCAAAGCTTCTTTAAGGATGGGAACGAAATCAGTCGCAGAAGTCACGCGGTAGCCTTTTAGACCCATGCTTTCTGCAAACTTAACAAAGTCGGGGTTGTTGAAATGCACAAAGGCTGACTTGCCTTTACCAAAGTAATTTTCTTGTTTCCACTCAACTAAGCCGTAACCACCATCATTAAAAATTAAGGTGACAAAGGGAGTGCCGACACGCAAAGCAGTTTCTAATTCCTGGCAATTCATCATAAAACCGCCATCACCGGTTGCCGCAACAACTTTGCGGTTTGGATGAACGAGTTTAGCAGCTAAAGCACCGGGAATGGCAATCCCCATAGCGGCGAATCCATTGGAAATGATACAAGTATTGGGACTGTGGCAGTGATAATGACGGGCAATCCACATTTTATGTGCGCCGACATCAGATATTACAATATCTTCTGGTCCCATCACTTGCCGCAAGTCATAAATTAACTTTTGTGGCTTAATGGGAAACCCTTCATCATGAGCGTGTTCTTCGTAATTTTTCCGAATATTGCCTCGTAAGTTAATAGCGTAAGGATTTGGTTTATTTTGACGATCTGCTAATTTCAAGATTTCATCAAGGGAATCAGAAATATCTCCCACAACTTCAATAGAGGGAATATAACTACTATCTATTTCCGAAGGAGTTGTCGCAACATGAAGAATCGGAATCTTACCATCGGGATTCCATTTTTTCGGGGAAAATTCAATTAAATCATAGCCAATGGCAATCACCAAATCGGTGTTGTCAAAGCCACAAGTGATAAAATCTCGCTGCTGCAATCCCACAGACCATAAAGCTAAGGGATGAGTGTAGGGTATCACGCCCTTGCCCATAAAAGTATTGGCCACAGGGATATTCATCTGGGTGGCAAATTGCGTCACAGCATCGCTGGCTTGAGCGCGGATAGCTCCATTTCCAACTAAAATAATCGGGTTAACTGCTTGGGAAATTGCTGCTGCTGCTGCCCTGAGACTGGCAAAAGAAGCAAAGGTTTTTTCGCTGTTATCCTTACGTAAAGGTTTACCTTCTACCGACATGGCGGCAATATTTTCCGGCAAATCGATATGAACGGCACCCGGTTTTTCAGTTTGTGCCCGCTTAAATGCTTTCCGCACAAGTTCTGGTGTAATACTTGGTCGGACAATTTGCTTGTTCCATTTTGTGACTGGCGCAAACATTGCCACCAAATCTAAATATTGATGGGATTCGATGTGCATTCTATCTGTTCCCACTTGTCCGGTAATCGCTACCAAAGGGGCACCATCAAGATTTGCATCTGCTACGCCAGTCATCAAGTTTGTTGCTCCAGGACCGAGTGTAGAAAGACACACGCCGGCTTTTCCTGTCAAACGTCCGTAGACATCCGCCATAAATGCTGCACCCTGTTCGTGACGGGTGGTAATAAATTGAATGGAAGAATTTTTCAATGCTTCCAAAACGTGCAGGTTTTCTTCACCGGGAAGTCCGAAAACGTATTGCACCCCTTCATTTTCCAAACACTGTACTAATAGTTCTGCTGTATTCATTACCAAACCTCAAAGCACGAAAAAACTTAGTAATTGGTAATTGGTAAGTGTTAAGAGTCGTTTTTAATGACCTATAACCGATCACCCATTACCTAATCTGGGCATCTGTCAAAGGAAAGTTTGCATTTGTGAAACCAAGAGCGATTCAAGTAGGGGCAGGTTTTGCCGATTAACTTATCGGCTTTAAAATCAATCTGTAAAACCTGCCCCTACTTTCTGCAAAATCCATTGCTCTAAAATTATTTGACCCATACTGTTTTAACATTGACAAACTCTTGTATGCCTTGAATGCTTAATTCTCTTCCGTATCCAGAACGCTTAATGCCACCAAAAGGCAATCGGGGATCGGATTTTACCATACTATTGATAAAAACTGCACCTGCTTCGATTTCTGCGATTAAACGATCGCTTTCTTGGGCATTCGTCGTCCAAGCACTCGCACCCAAGCCAAACGGTGTGGCATTTGCGAGGGCGATGGCGGCATCAATGTCTGGAACACGGAATAGCATTGCGACTGGACCAAAAAATTCTTCTTGTGCAGATGGACTATCTGGAGGGATATCCTTGATAATCGTTGGCGGATAGAAATTTCCCGGACGATCTGATAAAGGATGTCCACCGATCAAAACTTTTGCTCCACTTTTGACACAAGTTTGCACTTGCGCGTCTATTTCTTTAAGAAGATCGGGTGTTGCCAGTGGTCCTAAGTCAGTATCTGGTAGCATGGGATCGCCAACTTTCAGTGCTAGGAATTTTTCTAACAATAGCTTTTCAAACTTATCTGCGATCGCCTCAACAACAATGAAACGTTTCGCCGCAATACAAGATTGCCCGTTATTTAACATTCTTGCTGTAGTTGCTGTGACAACTGCTGTCTCTATGTCTGCACTTTCTAACACGATAAACGGATCGCTTCCTCCCAATTCCAAAACGGTCTTTTTAATATGTTTCCCCGCAGCTGCGGCTAAGCTTGCGCCTGCTGGTTCGCTTCCTGTTAATGTCGCTGCTTTTACTCGGTCATCTGCTATCAAGTCGGCAACTTTCGCTGCACCGATTAACAGAGTTTGAAACACGCCCTGGGGAAAACCTGCCCTTTGTATAATTTCTTCAATTGCCAAAGCACACTGCGGCACATTGGAAGCGTGTTTGAGCAAGCCTACATTCCCCGCCATCAGGGCAGGTGCGACAAACCGAAAGACTTGCCAGAAGGGAAAATTCCACGGCATGACTGCCAGAATTATACCTATTGGCTGGTATCGCACAAAACTATGACTGGCATCTGTATTCACTGCTACATCCGCCAAGAATTTAGCCGCATGTTCGGCGTAGTAACGACAAACCGAGGCCGATTTTTCCACTTCAGCGATCGCCGAAGTGAGCGGTTTACCCATCTCCAGCGTCATTAACTTAGCAAATTCTGCTTTTTCCTGCTCTAAAATGTCCGCAGCTTTTTGCATCCAGAATGCTTTTTTCGCATAATCAGTCTGACGGTACTGCAAATAAGCCTGTTGTCCTAAATTTAGTTTATCGGCAATTTCTGCATCCGTATTTGGCTCAAAAGTTTTCAGCAACTCCCCGGTTGCAGGATTAATTGTGGCGATAGGCATCACCTTACCTCCCGTTACAAAATAGCATGAGGTAGTTCCTGATTCTGTCAAATCACTTCCATTTGGAGACTACCTCCCAAATTCTAGTCTTTCAACAAAGGTTTGGTTTGGTTTTATTAATATTTTGCAATCCAAACTATAACAAATTATACAAATTATATACGTATTTGGATTTATAAAAGTCAGTAGATGAAAGTGAGGGTTGCCACGCGTAGAGGTTATGTGGCATAATTAAAGCATCTTGGTATGATAAACCTTAACTAAGCGATCAATACCTTTAAAGCGGTAATCTCCTAATTTCTCGAAGTATGAGGGTTGTGAAAGCATTTGATAAGTAGCTTCACTCACAACACATTCACCAGGGGAACAGACTGCTTCCATGCGAGCAGCGAGATTAATCGTTGCTCCTAAGGCGGTATATTCTACTCTTTGGGAACTACCAACATCTCCCACCACTGCCTTACCAGTGTTAATCGCAATTCGCAATTGCAGTGGTTCAATCCAAAAATCCTTGGCATTGAGTTTTTCCAAACGAGCGAGCATTCCCTTGGCGGCGGCAACAGCGCGATCGGCATGGTCTAATTGTGGTTCGGGAGCGCCAAAAAATGCCATAATACAATCACCGATATATTTATCCAAAGTGCCACCATAGCCAAAGACTTCTTGCAGCATCTCCTCAAACAAATTGTTGAGCAACTCAGCGATTTGAGTCGGTGTTAACTGCTCGGAAATTGCCGAAAAACCAACTAAATCGGCAAACAAGATGCTAATTTCACTTTCTTGTGGAGGTAGACGGCCATTTGGTAAAGCACCTACAGCTATCAACTGTTGTACAACTGCGGGAGAATGATAACGCTCCAGTCTTTGGCGGATCACCTCTTCGTTTTTGAGTTTTTCTACTAAAAGCCAACGTTGAACGCTTGAAGCCACAAGGTTTGCTAAAGCTGAAAAAAAGCTGAGTTCTTCTTCACCTTCTTTGTTCCAATGATAAGAAGAAAGATTGGCATCAGCGTAGAGAACCCCGACGACCTTATTTTCATCCCATAAAGGCACAGCCATAGCACTGCGAATGCCTTTGAGCAAAATGCTATGTTCTCCAGCAAACCGTACGTCCTTTTGTGCATCAGCAGTTTGAATGGCGACTTTTTCCTCAAATGCTTTTTGACAAATACTGCGGCTAATCCAACTACCATCTGTTGGCAAATTTTGCTGTTGAGAAATATTTCTGGTAGCAGCATTCATTAATACGAGTTTGCCGGAATGGTTAACATCGATCAATAATCCCAAGCGATCAATACTTTGAAGATAACGAAAAACAACTTGCTGCACTTGAGAGAAAATAGCCTCTATTGATGCTGCCGCACAAAGATTCTTTGCTATATCTACCAAGTCTTTGAGACGAGCAATAGTTTTGTCTTTACCAAGATTGCTATCTTCACCATCAGCTTCTATCCATTGCTGCTGTAATTGTTTAACGTTGTGAAGGATCGTTCTTCCTTGATAAACTGCTGAATTGTACTGAACTTTTGGCTGTTGCAAACGATGAGCTGTCAACGAAACGACCACATTGACATCCCCCAGCCAAATAACGTCGCCGTGATGCAACTCTTGAGGAGAACTTACGAGGCGTTCATTCAATTGCGTCCCGTTTTTGCTGCCTAGATCTTCAATAGTCCATTTACCTTTATCAGTTTTCACAAGGCGAGCGTGCCACCGGGAAACTCCACCAGAAGGTAAGTACAAGTCACATTGCGGCAAACGACCTATAGTAAAGACATCTTGATGCACCGTTACCATTCTTTCGCTATTTCCCTCTTTTAGGCGCAGTTTCAGTTCAGTCATTGATGTTTATTAGATTCATCCTGGAAGCAGGGAGTCCCAGCATCGCTTTGGCAAGGAATTTGCCAACAGTGAGCCTTTTACCTTCTCTTTATGACACTCGCAACGGCATTCCGACAAGCCTGTAAAAAATGTTACTTAAAAAAATGGGCGGAAGTACTCAAATATTGACTCGCTAAATAATGATATAGGGAAAATTCACAGATAGTCGCTAAACTAAATAAAAAATTCTTATTAGAACTCTATGAATGAATCCGGAGGAACAGGGTATTATAAATACAAACTTCAGTAAACTCAATGTCTCGTTGGTTCAACATCGCAGGACCCTGCCAAGACGATATCCACTACATGCTATCGCCAACTGCGCGGTTACCAGATTTAGAGGAGCTAATTCAACAGCGTAGTTACTTTGTCGTTCATGCACCTCGGCAAACAGGTAAAACAACTACGATGCTAGCACTGGCGAAACAACTTACAGAAAGTGGACGCTACGCAGCAGTCATGGTATCAGCAGAAGTAGGAAGCGCGTTTAATCATGATCCAAGTACGGCAGAATTAGCAATTCTTGGTGCTTGGCGCAACACAATTGCAGTTCGCTTACCTAAAGATTTGCAACCTTCTGCTTGGGTTTATGAGGAACCAGGACAAAGAATTCGAGCTAGCTTACAGGTTTGGGCACAGGCTTCACCACTACCGTTAGTAATATTTATAGATGAAATTGATTCGCTACAAGATGAAACCCTGATTTCAATTTTACGGCAGTTACGCGATGGTTATCCCAACCGTCCCGAAAATTTCCCCTTATGCGTGGGGTTGATTGGTTTGCGAGACGTGCGTGATTATAAAGTGGCATCGGGTGGGAGCGATAGATTAAATACAGCGAGTCCCTTCAATATTAAAGTCAGTTCCTTAACACTCTCGAACTTTAATGCTGCCGAAGTTGCAGAATTATATCAGCAGCATACCGACGATACTGGGCAAGTTTTTACTCAACAAGCAAAAGCAACAGCATTTGATTTAACTCAGGGACAACCTTGGTTAGTCAATGCTCTTGCTAAGGAAGTCGTCGAAAAAATGGTTAAGGATAGAAGTATTGCCATTACTCATGAACATATTTTAACCGCCAAGGAAATATTAATTGTACGTCAAGATACTCACCTAGATAGTTTAGCCGAACGTTTGCGAGAACCAAGAATCAAGGCGATTATTGAACCAATGTTAGCAGGTTTGGAATTAGGAGATGTACCTAATGATGATATTCAGTTTGTGATTGACCTGGGTTTAGGTAAAATGGATCCTTTAGGAGGACTAGCGATCGCAAATCCGATTTACCGGGAAGTGTTACCTAGAGTATTAATGGTGACACCTATGGCTTCGTTGCCTCAAATTGCACCTACCTGGTTAACTAGTGACGGGGAATTGAATACAGATGCTTTATTACAGGCGTTTTTAGTTTTCTGGCGACAGCATGGCGAACCATTGTTAAAAACTACCGGATACTATGAAATCGCACCCCATATAGTGCTAATGGCATTTTTACATCGCGTCGTTAATGGTAGTGGAACCATAGAACGGGAATATGCCATTGGTAGCGATGCGCAAAGCGCAACGGCAAAGCCGAACGCATGGATTTATGTTTAAGATATGGTTCTACTACTTTAGGGATAGAATTAAAAGTATGGCGCGATAAAAAACGCGATCCCCAAACTCAAGGTCTTGAACAATTAGATTCATACTTAGCTCGCTTGGGGTAACTTTTCACTCCCCCCTCTCAAGCAGCAACTTGAAGAACAACGGGAATGGAAGGGGGTAATATTCCCTTGCTCCCAAGAGCAATTACGAGGGCAATGTAAGACCAAGGGTCAACTTTTCGCAAGCGACAGGTTTCAATCACGCTTAAAAGAGAACAGTAAGCCAAACTGCCTTCAGTTGTACGAGTACCATAGCTAATCCGGCGTGCAATGACTGCGTGTCTTAGGGCGCGTTCAGCTTCATTATTGGTAGGTGGCAATCCTGGATGAGAGACAAATGCAACTACAGCATCCCAATCCCTTAAAATCTCTTGTGCCAGAGCTTTCAATTTGGGATGTTCTGCGGCGCTTCCCAGGAGGCAGACCCTGTAGAGGCGACCGGGGACTGGGTCTAGGTTGTTGTCCCCGTCGCCATCCGAGAGGGTTTGTATTAATTCCCTCAACTCTTCTCAGAGCCACTGTCCTAAATCTGAAGCTTCTTGATCTACAACCTGGGTCAGGGCGATCGCTTTGCGAATCAAATGTGCTAGACAGTGTTGGCGTTTCTCATAACTGCTATACGCTCCATAGCCATCAGTGACTAACCAACCGATGAAAGCGCCACTTATCAGATGCAGCAATTCTTCCTTCTTACGGGTACAAGCGATACCCGCAATCACATGATATTTCCGCTTGCGGACACCATGTATAAATTCCACACTACCAAAGGCTGTATCTACCAGAACCATCACCTGGAAGTTCAAGGTTAATCTTTTAGGCAAACTTCTGACCATTTTTAATCCCAATTGTGCGGGGGAAGGAGTTCCTTTTCCCTTCCATACACGGAAACTCCAAGGTACTCGCCACCTCCGGGGTCTAACACGTAGAAATTGAGCCAGCCTTACTAGAACGAGTACCCGACTACGCCGACAGATCAACATTACAAAGGCTGGCTCAATTTCAGGGGACAATGCGTGACCAACAACTAAATACATCACAACCAAGTGCAAACCTCGTTTTCCGTGGTACACACGGATTAAATTCTCTAATCCCTTAAATTTTCCAGCTTTCTCCAGAGTTGTTAGGTCAATGATCACTTGTAGAAATGGTTTGCGTCCCAGTTGACGCTCAGATAAAATTTCCCTAATAACACGGTCACGAGTAGCACGAACTACACCCAGTGTTG
>CAZZVG010000071.1:0-1187 GCA_964657295.1 Iningainema sp.
AAATCCAAAATCTAAAATCCAAAGTAGAATGACTGTTAAAGTCCGTATTGCTCCTAGTCCAACAGGAAGTTTACACATTGGTACAGCTAGAACAGCTGTATTTAATTGGCTGTTTGCTCATCACCACGGTGGCAAATTTATATTGAGAATCGAAGACACAGACTTGGAGCGATCGCGTCCCGAATATACGGAAAATATCTTACAGGGACTCCGTTGGTTGGGATTGCATTGGGATGAAGGACCATTGTTCCAAAGCAAGCGGTTGCATCTTTATACTGAAGCGGTACAAACGCTCTTAGACAAAAAACTTGCCTATCGCTGCTATACTACCACAGAAGAACTAGAAGCGTTGCGAGAAGCACAAAGCGCAAAGGGAGAAGCCCCGCGCTATGACAATCGTCACCGCGATTTAACTCCAGATCAAGAAGCCGCGTATCTTTCGGAAGGGCGTGGCTTTGTGATTCGCTTCAAAATTGATGATGAGCGAGAAATCGTCTGGAACGACTTAGTGCGGGAGAAGATGATTTGGCAAGGGAGAGATTTAGGTGGTGATATGGTCATCGCCCGCGCCGCAGTAGATACTATTGGTCAGCCTCTGTACAATTTTGCAGTGGTGGTTGATGATATAGATATGCAGATAACCCACGTGATTCGGGGAGAAGATCACATAGCTAACACCGCTAAACAAATTCTGCTGTATGAAGCACTTGGATCAAAGGTGCCAGAGTTTGCTCATACGCCACTGATATTAAATCAGGAGGGACGTAAGCTTTCTAAGCGGGATGGCGTAACATCCATTTCTGACTTTCAGCATATGGGCTTTGTTCCCGAAGCTTTGATAAATTATATGACATTGTTGGGTTGGTCGCCTCCAGACTCAACTCAAGAAATTTTTACTTTGGAACAAGCAGCTCAAAAGTTTAGCTTTGAGCGCGTCAACAAAGCAGGTGCAAAGTTTGACTGGGCTAAGTTGGATTGGTTAAACAGTCAGTACCTTCACGGAATGGACGTGAAAAAGCTGACGGATTTAATTATTCCTTACTGGGAAGAAGCTGGGTATGAATTTACCGGAGGACGAGATAGCCCTTGGTTGGAGCAACTCGTGGCTTTAATTCAGCCCAGTTTAACTCGTTTGAAAGATGCCGTAGACCACAGTCAGTTATTTTTTCTCGAAGCAGTTGGATTTA